>NZ_LVWH01000234.1:0-21628 GCF_001909045.1 Paenibacillus sp. P3E
CAGCTACCACATCTCCGGGCATATTGAATGGTTTTGGATTCTGCGACTCAATATATAGTAATTTTATTTTTTACAAGGTTTTTTTGCATTTTGAGGCCGGGTTTAAGGAAACGGGGTCCCGGTTAAATAGGAGTTACAGGAGATCAGGAAATGATTTCCTCTCCGATATAGCTGTATAGGAATCCAAACAAAGGAGCGATTGACATGTCCATTGACCGTTTTATTATAAAAAAACTGGACAGCTGTCACGAAGAGCATACCCGGCGCAACCTAGTGAAGCTGTTCAAGCTGCGGATTCAGAAAGCCGAAAAACAAGAGAAAACCAATCTCCATCGGATCAGTTAGTCTCACGTTTCTCTCATAATAAATACTGCCCAATATATTCAGCAGAGCATGTTCCTTGGATAAGGAATGTGCTCTTTTTCTTTAATGTATACAAAAAAAATCCCTCTATTAATAGAGGGATAATGCCAATGAATCATTTTCACTGTAACTGTGCAATATAGCTTCAGAGCCTTTAATTTCGATACTAATCAGAGAATTCAAACATTTCTGCAGGGCGCTTTTGCCCTTTTGAATTTTGAGTTCCAGCGTACTGTTAAGCAGTCGAAGTACTTTTTGGGTGGGCTGTTTGTTTTCTGTAGTGAAGTACACAGGTACAATCTTGTTCTGAAAACTGATGAGCATTCTCATTGAAATCACCTCGCTACAAGTATTTCATGTTATTGATCATACCCTTACTTTCTTAATTTTACCTTAAAATTAGCTTATGATAACATAAAGATTACAAGTTTTATAGCTTAAGCCTTTTCCGGGAAGGAAACATTGATGTGAATAACCATGATACGTTATATTTAGCGCATTTTCTGTTCCCTGATACATCGGGTGATAAAAGAGTTAAGGAGGTGCTGCAAAAGGGAGTCTTAGCGGACAGGATATGCCGTTTGGAATTTAGCGAAGGGGATTACGTACAGGATTTATGCCTGCTGGCCTACAAGGACAAAGTGCATTTATCCTATCTAAAAGACCCCGATGCCTTCAGCTATGAGCTCAAGACACCGGAAGAAATTAAACGAGCTTGCTATTATCTGATGAACTGCTTTCAACAGACAGCTGACATGGGTCAGGAAAACCCTGCGCTGTTGATGTCAAGACGCAAGTATGAGGAGCTGCAAAGACAAGCGGCCACCTGTACATTGTATTTTTTGTCTGAGCGATTGGCTGCAGAGACAGGTGATGTTGTCCATTCTCCCTTGTTGGCTAAGGCAATGAAAAATCCCACCGCCACCAGTGAGCTTAGGTTCTGCACACGGACAAAAGGTGGCTGGTCTTTTGAACGGGCTTCCTATCTTGAGGATATTGCCGATAGCTGGCTGATTCGGATCAGTTCCAGGGTTTCGGAGGACTGGCTGATTGCTGCACCGTTCACCAGACCACAGGTATGCTCTGCATTACATAAGTGGTTAGTTAGGCCATCACAAATATCTACTCCATAATGACAGTAGTATAGGGTGGAATTGTGAGTGTCGCCTGATCCAAACGGGCTGTGCCAGGAATAACTTTGATAATCTTCAGATACGGGTGTTTGCCGGTTCCCGGACGGATCGTGATGGACAACGATTCACCCGTCAGGTTATGGGCAACCAAGATTTGCTGTCCTGAAGTAATCCGCTCGTAAGCCATAACTCCTGCATTCCCAGAAGGATAATCACGGATGTCTCCGTCCCGCAGCGCCGGAATCTCACCCCGAATTGAAATGAGCTGCCGGTATCGTTCGAGCAATGAGTCGCTGCTATTCAGCTGACTTGCTACATTAACACCGGATTTATCATCGTTGTTGCTTCCCGGTTCCCAAGTGGTTTGTCCATTGGCCGGTTGGCCTGCTGTCCAGCGCATGGGTTCCCGGATACCTTCGTCCGGTTTGACACCAAGCATTCCAATCTCTTCACCATAGTATATAAAAGGATTGCCAGGCAGGGTCAGCAGCATTGACGCAGCCATTTTTGCATGCTGAGGCTGGTTCTGCAGCTGGCTCATTACTCTGTTCTGGTCATGGTTGGTCAGAAAGGTTGCGTCTGTGAAAGCATTACCCGAGAGCTGGGAATATAGCTTATAGGTCCGTTCAAGTGTAAAGGCTACGCCGCTGTCTTTCTCTGTTTTGGCAGAATTTATCAAGGATTCAGCCAACCCGAAATTAAACCCTGAATTGAATGCATGATCCAGATAAGCTCCCACGGAAACTGCGGAATTCTCCCACACCTCACCCACGATATAGGCCTCCGGATTCACTTTACTCATGGACTGACGGAATTCCTGCCACCAGGCAACGTTTTTTGCCGTTGTAGCTGCACTTTTATCAGATAGCAGATCCTCATATATGTGTTTTGCAGCATCCAGACGGAAACCGTCCACCCCTTGCTTCAGCCAAAACGTTCCGATATCTTTCATCTCGCTCCGGACTTGCGGATTATCGAAATTCAGATCCGGCATACCGTCCCAGAAGGTACCCATGTAATGGCTGCCTAAGAGAGGATGCCACGGATTGCCGCTGCCCGCCGCACTTGTTCCGCTTACAGGACGATGCTGGTCCTCCGCCCAAACATACCAATTCCGGTATTTTCCGTCCTTATTTTTGGCGGAGTCCACGAACCATGGATGCATTCTGGAGGTATGATTGACTACCAGATCCATAATGACCTTTATTCCACGCTTGTGCGCTTCTGTGAGCAGATTCTGCATATCCTCTATAGTTCCGTAATCGGGGTTGATGCTTCGGTAGTCTGTAACATCATAACCGTGATAGCTGGGGGATGGATTTATCGGCATTAGCCAGATGCCCCCGATTCCGAGATCGTCTTTTGTCGCAGGATTACCGTCATTGAGATAGTCAAGCTTCTCGGTGATTCCCTTAAGATCGCCAATACCGTCACCATCAGAGTCATAGAAGGAACGGACAAAAATTTCATAAAAAACCGTAGAGGGCTGTTCATCAACCGCCGCAGCGGAGGTAACGGATGAATTGGATGGGGAAGCTGGTGAAGCGGATAAGGAGCGGGGGGAAGCAGATGGCACATTCGAAGCTAAATTAGAGGGTGAGGTACCGGCTTCAGAGGCTCTGCCTCCTGAACATCCGGCAAGCAAAGCGGCAGAGAGGCCCGAGATGGCAACCACAGACAGAAGGCGCCGAGCATCGGCACGTTTACATAAATGAAACATGATAGGATTCCCCTTCCAAACGGATAACAACTTTAATATGTATTCAAGTAAGCGCTTTACTAATATATTAGTTTAAAAATCGTTTAAGGTAAAACGTTTGCACTCAATAAAAACGATTGAATAACTAGTAATCACTTGAATGTGAAGCAATTAAGCTGAACTATCTATGATTATCTCTTTATTTTCCCGGTTATCACAGTTTATGTAATGATTTTGAAGGATCATCGAAAACGAACACTTGAGTATACACAGCAAAATGCTTATAAAACCGCTTGAATGTAGTGCAAACGTTGCACACTATGTCAGTTAACCATTCTTTAGGCAGGTGCATATGCTTAAGCAAGGGCGAAGACCCTGGAGGAAAGGGGAATGACGGATGAATATCAGGAAAAAAATTCCATTGTCGCTCATGATCATCACTTTATGTTTTTCTGTGCTCGCCGGATGTGGAGGAGACTCTGCTGAAGTGAAAGTTAAGGTCGGTGAAGTTACCCGTTCGGTATTTTATGCACCTGAATATGTGGCATTGTCGCAGAATTTTTTCAAAGATGAAGGGCTGGCGGTAGAGCTGCAGACGATTCCGGGCGGAGATAAAACCATGACTGCTCTGCTGTCCGGGGCTATTGATATAGCGCTCGTAGGATCTGAAACTTCAATATATGTCTTTCAGCAGGGAGCGAATGATCCTGTCATTAATTTCGCCCAATTGACACAGAGGGACGGCACATTCCTGTTCGCGCGTAAGCCGGATGCGGATTTCAAATGGGACAAATTGAAGGGGAGTACATTCCTGGGCCAAAGAAAAGGCGGAATGCCACAAATGGCAGGTGCATTTACGCTGATGCAGAAGGGAATTGATTCCGGGAAGGACCTCACCCTGATTCAAAATATTGATTTTGCCAATATTGCCGGGGCTTTCGCCTCAGGTACGGGAGATTATGTTCAGCTCTTTGAACCAACGGCCTCCATATTTGAGCGTGAGAAGCGTGGCGGGGTGGTAGCTTCCTTTGGATTGGAAAGCGGCTATCTGCCTTATACGGTTTTTATGTCCAAACAAAGTTATATCAGCAAAAACAGCGATACGGTACAGAAATACACGAACGCGATCCAGCGTGCCCAGCTTTGGGTGAAGGCGCACAGCCCGGAGGAAATTGCCGATGCGATCCTGCCTTACTTTGAAAAAACAGACCGGGATATTGTGATTTCTTCGGTCAAGCGCTACAAGGAACAGGATACTTACGCTGTGAATCCGGTCATCGACGATAAAGAATGGAATAATCTGCTGGACGTTATGGACAACGCCGGTGAATTGAAGGAGCGGGTTCCGGCAGCCAAAATCGTCAACAACAGTTTTGCCGAAAAAGCTGAAGCCAGCGTGAAGTGATTCGAGAATGCATCCGAAGTGAGTTTTGTACGAAGGAGATCAGAGTAGCTGATGCTAACAAAACTTTTAGGAGGGGTGATATGCTTCCCATTGTGCAGTTAAAGGAAGTGACGCATGCCTATTTGGGGGACCGCGAGGCGTCGCTTGCCATCGAGAACTTCAGTCTGAATGTGGAAGCGGGTGAATTTGTCAGTCTGGTCGGACCCAGCGGCTGCGGTAAAACCACGCTCCTGTCGATCATTGCTGGACTGCTTCAGCCTTCACGCGGGGAAGTGTCCGTGAGCGGACACACGGTCAACGGCCCTTCTCCTGAGGTAGGCTACATGCTGCAGCAGGATTACCTATTTCCCTGGCGGACCATTCTGGATAATGCCCTGCTGGGGCTGGAGCTGACCGGCAATCTCGATGAGAACTCAAGACGGAAAACCATAGAACGGCTTGGTGAAATGGGGCTGGCCGGCAAAGAGCATTCCTACCCGGCTCAGCTGTCAGGAGGGATGCGCCAGCGGGTGGCACTGGTTAGGACCCTTGCTACGGACCCTGGGCTGCTGCTGCTGGATGAGCCCTTCTCCGCGCTGGATTACCAAATTAAGCTGCAACTTGAGGATTTGGTCTCAGAGACTCTTCGCAGCCGCGGAACAACGGCTATTCTGGTTACCCATGATCTGTCAGAGGCGATTGCTGTCAGCAGCCGGGTGGTCCTGCTTCAGCCGAATCCCGGAAAGATCCGCAAGATATTTATCGTGCCTGAAGCGATCAGGCGCACACCTCCGCTATATGCACGGGACTTGCCGGGGTTCGCGGAGCTTTTCCATGAGGTGTGGAAGGAAATGGAGCTTGCAGGGAGGGAAGACTCATGAAATCCGTTGAACAAATTGAATTAGCCGCCTCCCGTGCGTCATGGCTGGAAGAGAAGCATGCTCAGTATCAGAAGAAAAAACGGCGATGGCGCGCCCGGGTGACGGGTGTCCGCGGCAGTCTGCTCGTGCTGTTCTTTGTTCTTTGGGAAGCAGGGGCACGGCTGGGCTGGCTGGATGAGCTGCTGTTCAGCTACCCCACCAAGGTTTTCAGGCAGATTTGGAGTGATATGGTTAGCGGAAGTCTATGGCCGCATCTGGGCATGACGGTTGGCGAAACGGTTGTCGGCTTTGTGCTGGGGACACTTCTAGGCACACTTCTTGCCATCGTGATCTGGTGGTCGCCTTTTTTATCGGCAGTGCTTGATCCGTATATGGTTGTATTTAATAGTATGCCGAAGGTCGCGCTGGGGCCGATTTTCATCGTAATGTTCGGTGCAGGCTTTACGGCGATAGTGGTAACAACGTTGTCAATCACGGTAATAATTACAACACTTGTGGTGTATAACAGCTTTTGCAGCGTGGACCCGAATCTGGTGAAGGTGGCAAAGTCGTTTGGGGCCTCGCGGGTACAGATATTCAGCAAGGTGATCCTGCCGGCTTCCTTCCCCACGGTCGTATCCACGCTCAAGGTGAATGTGGGCATGTCTTGGGTAGGTGTCATTGTTGGCGAGTTTTTGGTGGCTAAATCCGGTCTTGGGTATCTGATTATCTACGGTTTTCAGGTGTTCAATTTCACACTTGTGATGTCCAGTCTGCTGATTATTGCCGCTGTGGCCACTGCCATGTATCAACTGGTGGTATATGTGGAGAAGCTGATTTTGTCACGACGGTGAAAAATATGTCATATTGTGCAGCTTCGCAAAATCTTGTACCATGTCTATATCTTCACTTGAAACTTATAGTTAACATAATAAGCTGGCGTTCCCGGGTAATGCATCGAATGATTCTAAACTGGAACTGCTTGACTTACAAGATCGCAAGGAGAGGTATTTTCATGGGATTTCGAGTTATCAAAACAGCGGCTGCTACACTGCTGTCGATCCTGCTGGCAGCCGCTGTGGGCATCCCGAATGCGCAAAGTGCGGGTCTGCTCGCGATTCTGGGTGTGGAAACGACACGCAAAAGAAGTCTGCGTACGATCACAGCGCGGTTTCTGGCATCGCTGGTGGGACTTTTTTTCGGCTGTATTTTGTTTTTCTTCCTGGGATTCCATTATTGGGTGCTCGGGATGTATGTACTCATCGGGTTCCCGATGATCGTAAAATCCGGCTACAAGGAGGGGATTGTTACCAGCTCTGTTATCGTATTCCGGGTATTTGGACAAGCTGAGTTGTCGGTACATGTACTGCTGCAGCAGATTGAGCTCTTGTTCATCGGCCTTGGATCTGCCGGATTGATTAATTTGATTTATATGCCTCAGACCGGAAGTGTCATTGCTGCCATCCGTAAAGAGGTGGACGGCTACTTCTCGGTTATTTTTACACAGATGGCTCGTACACTCCGTGACCCGGGATATCTCTGGGACGGTAAGGAACTGATCGGTGCGAATGAAGCGGTACAGCGGGGGCTGACAGCAGCCTCCAGAGAAATGGAGAACCATGTGATTCATCCGGATGAAGCCTGGAATGTTTACTTTTATATGCGCAAGGAACAGCTCGAATCGATTCAGAATATGATGCAGCTCCTCTCGCAGGTCTACCGGCAGTTGCCTCACGGGGACATGGTTGCAGATTTGTTCGATCAACTCAGCAATGATGTGTTGGCTGAAGAATATACGGGCCGGACCGAAAAACTGCTGGAAGTATTGGAGCAGGAATTTCAAAAAATGGATCTGCCGGAAACCCGTGAGGAATTCGAGGTCCGTTCAGCTATTCTGCAGTTATGCCGTGAGCTCTCACTGTATCTGAGTATCGCCAAAAGGTATAAAATGCCGGTTGATATCAAACCGGTGAAACGGCCTAGTTCAGCATAAGGCTGAAGGAAAAATTTAGGTATTCACATTTTGGTACGAAATAACGATAAAAGATATAGGAGCAAAATGCGTGTGCTTATTTAAGGCTGCGTTCAATAGGATTCAGAGCCAGGACATCATAGTATTACAAGCTGAATGGGGCGGCATATATTCCAAATTACAGCAGCTACTTCACATCTTGTGAATAATTCTGCACTGGCAGGTGAGGAAGATGAATAACAGCAACGAACAATATATAGGCAAACAGCTTATAGACAATCTATTTAATCACAACGGTGTCTTTGTATTACCTGCTATGACACTGCTGAGCTCGGAGCATATCCGGCTAATCACCCAGCATCGGATTATTCTCCAGCCGCATGATGTGATTCAGTTGGACAGTGAGGCTTTCTATCAGCTGGCAGTGGATGACTGTACAGAAGCTATGGAGAATATTTTTGAGCAGTTCCGCTATACCAAGAGCAAACGGCTTCCTATGCTGGAGCTAAGAAACGAGGTCATTCCTTTCATCCAGCAAGTCAGTGAGAAGAATGATTTTTTCGGGATATTGGCTGCACTGCAGTCTAAAGATGACTATACATACAGACATAATGTTGCTGTAGGCATATTATCCACACTTCTTGGGAAGTGGCTTAAGCTAAGCCCGGAAGACCTGGGCATGCTGACGATTGCCGCAACCCTTCATGATATCGGCAAAATCATGATTCCGGCCGAAATCCTTACCAAACCGGGGCCTCTAAATGAAGAGGAATTTACCATCATGAAAAAACATACTACGCTCGGCTACGAGATGATCAGAGATACGGTAGGAACGTCGCATATGCAGGCACTCGTGGCACTTCAGCACCACGAAAGAATGGACGGCAGCGGCTATCCGTTCGGGGTGCTGGGACACCGCATTACGGAATTCAGCAAAATCGTAGCCGTCACGGATATATTTCATGCCATGACTTCTGACCGTTATTACCGTTCAGCAGCACCTCTGTATGAAGTCCTTAAGCAAATGGAGGATAACTCATTCGGCAAGCTTGACCCTTATATTTGCAGTGTATTTATCAATAAGCTGATGCAGTCCATGATAGGCAACGACGCACTTCTAACAGACGGACAGATTGGTAAAATTATTATGATTCTGGCGCATGATCCGCTTCGTCCTTTGGTAAATATCGGTGAGGATTTCATTGATCTCAGCAAGCACAGAACCCTTGGAATTGTACGTGTCCTACCGCAATAGAATAGATGAAAAGGACCCCCGCAGAGTATTTGCGGGTTTTTTTTGCGAATTGGAGATATTCAGGAGGCTGCGGGTGAAAACGTATTTTTTCTTTTTTCTTGTGGCGGGAATTCGATTATGTACTCATATCCAGACAAATTTCACAATAAAATGAAGTATAACTCTTCCCGGGCAGCGGCTTGGAGGGCTTACCCAAATTTATTTCTACTCTAACAATCAACAAATGCCCAGAACGTGCATACACTTGATAGTGAATGATTGTATGGAGGAGGTTTAAAGATGTCATTAAGCCATAAACGTCAAACAAGGGAGATCATTACGAAGGCAATTTGCGGCAAAGGTCGTAAGTTCTCTACAGCAACCCATACCGTAACTCCGCCACACCATCCGACGAGTATTCTGGGGGCTTGGATTATCAACCACCAGTACGAAGCGGTTGCCGCCGGGAACGGAATCGAAGTAATTGGTACTTACGATGTGAACATCTGGTACTCGTATGACAAGAACAAGCAGACCGAGGTAGCCAAGGAAACGGTCTCCTATGTGGAACTTATTCCACTGTCATACCTGGATCCCAGACACCGTGCTTCCACGGTCGAGGTTTCTGCGGAGGCAACGCAGGAACCCAATTGTGTGGAAGCGGGCGTTTCTCCAGGAGGAGGAAGTGTGACGCTGCGTGTAGAACGGGAGTTCGAGGCGGAACTGGTGGCTGAGACCAAAGTCCGCGTGTTTGTCACCGATCAAAGCGACGATCCGGAAGACAAGGATTATGACTTTGACGGTGAAAGCTTCGATTATGAGGATCTGGACCCTGACGCCCTGGATGATGAGCTGTAAGGAAGAGGAGCGCCGCCGCCAACTGATTATCGAATGGGTTATGATCCATTATATGTAGTGAGGGCGGCGGCGAGAGGGCGAATGCCCTCCTTTTTTTATTTTATTTATCTGCGTGCAGCAGTTGCAATTTAAAGAGGGATGATGTTGCCTTATTACGGTAGTTTTCAGAAGGAGGCGGAGATATGAATGAAGGTCTTCGGGTCTACCAGAAATTATCTGCTGCCCAGCGGGAAGACAGGCTTCAACGCAGCGGCCTGGAAGCTTTGCTTACACAGGGCGGCAGTTCAGGCACTGGGGAGAATACATATGGAATGGCACCGGGAGAAAATCTTTACAGTCAGTACTATCGGGTCCTTGTATTCAATCTGACGGTTCTTGAAATTCGGCCGCTGGGGACGGGTGCAGCGATGAATCCGGCGTCATTACCTCCTGTAAAAGGTACAGTCACGGCCGGGAGACTGGGAACTTCCGGGATGGATGAAGGAAGGGCAGCCTATCCTGTATCCTCCGGCCACCGGCGCGGTGCGGCGGGGAAATTAAGGGACACCGCGGTAAAGGCGTTGTACTGCCTTGGGCTAGATAGCGGTGAGCTGCTGCTGAAAGCTATGGGTGGCCGCCGCTACAGAGTAGATAAGGTGACTCCGCTTCCGGCAGCCGCCAGCGGGGCATTGCCGGAGCCCTACCGCGCAGCATCGCTGGCGCTGACGCGCTCCCTGGCTCTGGAGCAGCCCGGCCGTCCCGGGCTGCTGCTGGGCATGGACCCGGAGTTCCTCCTGCTCCGGGAATCCACGGGCCGCGTCGTGCCGGCGTCGCGGTACCTGCCCACGGACGGCGTCGCCGGCTGCGACGCCGGACCTCCGGGAACGCGGGGCACGTTCCCGGTCGCCGA
The DNA here is from genome assembly GCF_001909045.1 of Paenibacillus sp. P3E. Classification (NCBI taxonomy): domain Bacteria; kingdom Bacillati; phylum Bacillota; class Bacilli; order Caryophanales; family Paenibacillaceae; genus Paenibacillus; species Paenibacillus sp. P3E. Next base: position 10,393 of record NZ_LVWH01000234.1, read on the forward strand.
GCTGCGCCCTGCGCCGCGCGGGGAACCGCGCGCGCTGCTGGCGCAGCTGATGTCCGCCGCGCGCACGGCGGACCGGCTCATCGCCGACCGCTCGCTGCGCTGGCGGGCGGGAGGCATGCCGCTGGCGGGCTGGGCCCTCGGCGGCCATTTGCACTTCAGCGGCGTGGCGCTGTGCGCGCCGCTCCTGCGCACGCTCGACAACTATCTCGCGCTGCCGCTGATGCTCTTGGAGGACGCCCGTGCAGCGGCACGGCGTCCCAGATACGGGGGGCTCGGCGATTTCCGGCTTCAGCCGCATGGCGGCTTTGAATACCGGACCCTGCCGAGCTTCCTGGTGTCCCCGGTCATCGCGAAGGGGGCGGTCTTCCTGGCTCACCTGATCGTGAGCCGCTATGAAGACCTGAGGCTACGCCCGTTCGACCGGGATGACCTGCACGCCGCCTACTACAGCGGCGACAAGTCCCCGCTGCGCGCTGTGTTCCCCCCGCTTGCAGCGCAGATTCGCGCCTTGCCTGGCTATGGGCAGGCCGCTCGCTATATAGAGCCTCTGTTCAGCAGTATTGCCGCTGAACAGACCTGGGATGAATCACGCGACATCCGCGGGCTTTGGTGCGGCAAAAAGCACCTGTGAACGCTCTGCAAGTGTTCACAGGTGCCCGACAATTTCTTGATTTCAGTGGTATCTGTCTTCTTCTTTCAATAGTCGTCTGTTGTTCTGCCATTTTAGCGTGACCCACCACAGGCTCTAGCTTTTATTAGATGTACAGCATCGTCCAAAACCCAATATCCTGAAAACCAAGTTTGTGATAGATCAGGCCGGCCTGCGGATTGTCGTAGAACAAGCAAGGCGTTTTGCCTTCTGTCTTCATGTCGGTACATAAACGGGCCACCACCTGGCTGGCTAATCCTTGTCCTCTGAATGCGGGGTGGGTGGCAACGGCCACGATCATCGCTGACATGGAGCTTTCCGCTGAGGTGGAGGCCGTAGCAATCACCTGGCCATTCTGTTCGATATAATAGGTCCGGCCTGTGCCGGTCTCCAGTGTTTTTCGCAGACTTTTGCGCGAATCGTCCGGGTTACTTATGAATTCCTCAATTTGATCCGTAAGCGAACAGATCGCTTCCACATCGGAAACGGTTGCCTTCTGGATAACATGTGCTGATGCTGCGGCTGTATGTACTGTACTGCTGAGCTTGCGGAGTTCGGCGAACCTCATTTGCTTCTCCGTCCGGATGCTCAAATGTTCGGCAACAGCCCTAACCACCTTCGCAGAACCTGATACCATCTCGAATTTTTGACTCCTCTTCATCAGCGCTGCAAATCCCGCGGCATCGAAGGGGCCGTCCGCATAGGGCAGAAAACTGCCGAAAAACCTCAGCAACACGGCGTTAAGCCGGCCATCATTTTCTCTGAACTCACCCCAGAGCTCCATGAAATCCTGTTCAAACCCAAAGTTCTCTACATCTCCAATAATAAACAAATTGATTGCGGGATCGTTGCTTAGCAGCGACATCAACGGCTCCCGGTCGGCCTCACCCAGTTTACGGATCATGCTGATTCCCTCCTCGGATCTATCTATGAAATGTTAAAACGCTTAGAAGTTGAACTCTGGATTATTATTATGGCTTTTGTCCATTTTTGTTTTTTTAAGTTCATCTTCTATAGTGATTTTACTGCATCAGGACTTAAAAGCACACCATTCCAAGCCTTGTGGCCCAAGGATTCCTTTGTTTTCACTGTGGATTACAGCCTGCGGTGCAGATGGAATTTCAGCTCAGGAGCAGAGGCCACAGGTGTAACGAACATGCACAGGGTGACTTTGCCGGGCAAGTTTCTGCTATAATAGAGAACAGTATGATGCAGGTATGGAGGTTGAAGATGGCAAATTATACGCCGATGATACAGCAGTATTTAAAAGTAAAGGAAGGAGCCAAGGACGCTTTCCTTTTCTTCCGTCTGGGCGATTTCTACGAAATGTTCTTTGAGGATGCGATACTGGCCTCCAAGGAGCTTGAGATTACATTAACGGGCCGCGAAGGCGGAGGCGAAGAGCGCATTCCCATGTGCGGAGTGCCTTATCATGCCGCCGAAGGTTACATACAGCGCCTGATTGAAAAAGGCTACAAGGTTGCCATCTGCGAGCAATTGGACGATCCCGCAGTCACCAAGGGGATGGTTCGTCGTGACATCGTCCGCGTAGTGACACCGGGCACGGTAATGGATGGCAAGATCATCTCCGACAAAAATAACAATTACCTCGTCTGTGTAACCGAGGAGGACGGGATGATGGCGCTGGCTGCCTGTGATTTGACCACGGGTGAGCTATATGTCACTTCCGTGCTCGCGGGTGATGAATGGCTGAGGGATGAGATCGGCATCTATGAACCTGCCGAGATTATCGGGGATGCAGCGCTGCTGGACATGCTGCGGAGTGAGGCCTCGCTGCTGGCAAAACCGGTCGTATATACGCCTTGGGAGAAACGCGAAGAGGAGCTGGCGCGCCGTCAGTTCGGCGAAGCCGCCTGGGTGCGCCTGGAGAAGGAGCGGGGCCAGTGCCTTGCGCTGTTGATCTCTTACCTGAGCGAAACCCAGCGGCGTTCTCTGGGCCAGCTGAGCCAGATTTCACCGTACGAGCCGGGTAATTATATGATTCTGGATCCGTTCACCCGGCGCAACCTGGAACTGACCGAAACGGTGCGTGAGCGTTCCAAAAAAGGCTCGCTGCTGTGGCTTCTCGACCGGACCGAAACTTCCATGGGCGCCCGACTGCTGCGCCGCAGAATAGATAAGCCGCTGCTCCAGCGTGCCCCGATTGAGCGCCGGCTGGAGGCAGTCGATTATTTGTACAACCAGTTTATCGTCCGAGAGGATTTGCGCGGAGCGCTGAAAGAGATCTATGATCTGGAACGGCTGGTTGGACGGATCGCCTTTGGCAGCGCCAACGGCCGGGATATGAATGCGCTGAAACTGTCGCTCGCCCAGATTCCCGCGCTGAAGGAAATGTGCCTGGATTCCGGTTCGGCAACTCTGCAGGAGATCGGAGCCAGTATGGATGAATGCGCGGAGCTTCGTGAGGATATCGAATCAGCCATCGTTGAAGATGCGCCGGTATCGGTGCGTGATGGCGGAATGATCCGAACAGGCTACCATGAGCGTCTGGATGAGCTGAGGGAAGCGAGCAGCAGCGGCAAACGCTGGATTGCAGAGCTGGAAGCCAAAGAACGCCTGGCCACGGGCATCAAATCCCTAAAGATCGGATATAACAAAATATTCGGCTATTATATTGAAATTACGCGCTCCAATCTTTCCTCTTTACCGGAAGGCCGGTATGAACGCAAGCAGACGCTGGCAAATGCAGAGCGTTTTGTTACACCTGAACTGAAGGAGAAAGAGGCTCTGATCCTGGAGGCACAGGACAAAATGACTGATCTGGAATACAGTCTGTTCATCGAACTTCGCGACCGGATCGGGGCGCAGATTCCCCGCCTTCAGGCACTAGCCGAGAAGGTGGCCGAGATTGATGTCTACCAATGCCTGGCAGCGGTCAGTGCCGAGCACCGTTTTGTGAAGCCAAAGCTCTCCGACGGTTATGATCTGCGGCTGGAAGGCGGACGCCATCCGGTAGTAGAGGCGGTGTTGAAGGATTCGGCGTTTATTGCCAACGGCAGCACTTTAAGCAAGGCAGAAGGAAATATCCTGCTGATCACCGGCCCGAACATGGCGGGTAAAAGCACCTATATGCGCCAGGTCGCCCTCATCTGCATCCTGGCACAGATCGGCTGCTTTGTGCCAGCCGGCAGTGCTGAGGTACCGCTTATTGACCGCATCTTTACGCGTATCGGTGCAGCGGATGACCTGATCGGCGGCCAGAGCACCTTTATGGTGGAGATGGCTGATATCCAGGTGATGACGGAAAAAGCAACATCGCGCAGCCTAATCATCATAGACGAGCTGGGCCGTGGCACTTCGACCAGTGAGGGGATGGCGATTGCCCAGGCGGTCATCGAATATGTGCATGATACCATTGCCTGCAAGGCCTTGGTCTCCACGCATTTCCATGAGCTGTCCCATCTGGAGCAGAGCCTCTCAGGGCTCCGCAACTATTCAATGGCCGTACAGGAAAGCGGCGATAAAGTGAATTTCCTGCGCAAGCTCGTACCGGGAGCGGCGGACAGCAGCTACGGGATATATTGTGCACGGCTGGCAGGTCTTCCGGAAGGCATTATCGACCGCGCTTACGGCCTTCTTCAGAGCATTGAACAGGCCGCCCCTCCGGGAAGTGTTTCGCTGAATTATGGCTCAGGCTATAATGAACATACCGTGCAGGGTATTCAAGAAAACAAGGTCTTACCTCTGCAGCCAAATGCTGAAGGAGGTCCATCCACGGCAGGGCAAGCCTATTCTTCAGCGCGCAGCGGCAGTGTTCATTCTGGTGGCGGTTCTATCGAAGCTTCAACAGCGGCGGCTCAGCTTGAAACGGCCGTCTCACTTGCTTCTTCCGCAGTTGAAGAGGACAATGAAGTTGTACAGCTCTCTATCTTTGGAGAAGAAGAACCGCGCAAGAACCGCAAAGGCGGGGCTGCAGCGGCGACCGTAAAAGAGAATCCGCTGCTTAAGGAGCTGATCTCCGCCGTTCAGGGGGCTGACCTGATGAATATGACGCCGCTGCAGGCAATGGGCCTGTTGAACGAGTTGAAGATCAAAGCCAAAGAGCTGACCCTATAAGTATCATTGCAGCTCTATTTCAAGGGCCATTTATTTGTTAATTAAGTAATGTAATATATCTATAAAAAGCCTATTCGCGAGGTGAAATGAACATGGCCAAGATTCATGTGCTTGACGAGCATATTGCCAACCAGATCGCTGCCGGGGAAGTGGTCGAACGGCCCGCTTCGGTAGTGAAGGAGCTTGTGGAGAACGCCATCGACGCCGGAAGCACCCGCATAGAAGTGTCGGTGGAGGAGGGCGGACTACAGAGCATCCGGGTGAAGGATAACGGCTCAGGGATTGATCCCGAGGATTGTGAGACTGCCTTCTACCGTCATGCGACAAGTAAGATCCTGAACGGCAGGGATTTGTTTCAAATCACCAGTCTGGGATTCCGCGGGGAAGCTCTGCCCAGTATCGCTTCTGTGTCCAAGCTGTCTTTGCTTACATCAAGCAATGAGGATGGAAAGGGCAGAGCGCTCGATATCGAAGGCGGCAAGCTGATCCGGAATGAGGATGAGCCCTCCGGCAAGGGCAGCGATCTTGCGGTAAGGGAATTATTTTACAATACTCCGGCAAGGCTGAAATATATGAAAAGCGTACAGACGGAGCTGGGCCATATTTCCGACGCGATGTACCGCACGGCACTGGCGCATCCGTCCATCTCCTTCACCCTTCATCACAACGGCAATCAACTGCTGCATACGCTTGGCAACGGGGATCTGCTGCAAGTCATTGCTGCTGTATACGGCACCTCCGCCGCTAAGGCAATGCTGCCGGTTGCTGCGGAAGATCCGGATTACCGGCTCTCCGGTTATGTCAGCCGGCCGGAGTGGACGCGCTCCAACCGCAATGCGGTCACTACCATTGTTGGCGGGCGGTATATCCGCAGCAATGGCCTGAATGCAGCCATTATGCGGGCCTATCATACACTCCTGCCGATCAACCGCTACCCTCTCTTGGTACTGCAGCTTGAGATGCACCCTTCGCTTGTGGACGTCAACGTGCATCCGGCAAAGCTGGAGGTCCGATTCAGTAAAGAAGTGGAGCTCTACGCTTTTGTTGAGCAGGAGATACGTAAGGTATTGCTTGGTCAGAGCCTGATCCCCCGGCCCGGTAGAGAAATGATTGGTTCCAAGGGCAGCAGTTCCTTTATTCAAGAGCAATTTGCTTTTTCGAAGGGAGCTGTTCCGCCACCTCAGGATGGTACAGGCAGCCGCATCGACCAGGACATGGTTAATCCACGCAGCGGTCCTGCTGCTGCAACCGGTACTATAGAATCTGCCCAAGGAGAGCGGCATGGTGGTTCGTCAAGCAGCGAAGGACCGTTAAGCGGCCTCCAGTCCCAGGTTCCCCAGGTCCGTGAGAGCAGCGGCGGCAGCGATGCTCCACTGTTCGGAGGAGCTGCTGGCGGAAGAGAATCACGCTACAGCAATACCTCAGGAACGGGTTTCCAGGCACGGGAAACAGCGACAGCCTATAGTGGCGCCAGCACTCCGCCATCCGTTACGCGTTCGAATGAAGGTGCCGGGGGCTACCGCCAGTTCCCGATGTCGAATGCCACTCGGGGCCAGATGCCCTCCACAGAAGAACTCTATGCTCCGCCCTCCAGTGAAGAGGCTGGTCTTCCGCAGTTTCCGGAGCTGAACTATATCGGCCAGCATCATGGAACCTATGTTATTGCCCAGAATGACAGTGGGCTGTATCTGATTGATCAGCACGCTGCGCATGAACGGGTGAATTACGAATATTATTATGAGAAATTCGGACGTCCCGAAGACGCTTCACAGGAGCTGCTGCTGCCCATTACACTGGAGTTCACACCATCCGAGAGCCGGCAGCTCAGTGAGCGGCTGCACTGGTTCCAGCAGGCCGGAGTGTATCTGGAACACTTTGGAGGCCAGACCTTTCTGGTCCGCTCCCTTCCATATTGGTTCCCGGAAGGGGATGAGAAAGCGGTCATCGAAGAAATGGCGGAGTGGGTACTGAGCGAGCGTACCATTGACCTTGCGAAACTGCGTGAGAAATCATCGATTCTCTGCTCCTGCAAGGCCTCTATCAAAGCAAACCAGAAGCTGACAGAGCATGAAGTGGAATCGCTTCTCTCACGTCTGGCTACTTGCCGTCAGCCCTATACCTGCCCGCATGGGCGGCCGATTGTGGTATCCTTTTCCTCGTATGATTTAGAGAAGCTGTTCAAACGAGTGATGTAATTGAATAATGGAATTTGTTGTGAGCAGGAACGGAGGCAACATGATTATAACAACGGGCTTTGACCCGATCCCGGAAATTGAAATACGGGCCAAGAACCTAGCCATACAAACGGGTACAATCTATGCGCAAAGAGGCAAATTGTCCATGGCCAAGATGGTGGAACGATACGGGGACGGAGAGATTCTGGTAGTTCTGCAGGAGGCAGTGCGGCTGATTACTCCCGGCATGCCGCCGATGGAATTCCATCCCAGCATGGGTTTTGTCCGGGCTAAACGGATTATCCGGGGTGAGCATGATCCGATGCTGGAAGCCGCCGGTATGGTGCCGGGCGACAGTGTGCTGGATTGTACGGCAGGACTGGGCAGCGATTCTCTGCTGTTTGCGGTGCACGGCGGCGAAGAATCCATGGTTACGGCACTAGAGAGCTCCCTGCCGCTTTGTGCGCTGCTTCTCGAAGGCATGAGCCATTATGTTTCGGGACAGGAAAAAGTGAATGCTGCACTCCGACGGGTGCGTGTTGTGCACAGTGATCATTTGGCTTATTTGCGGGAACAGCCGGATCACAGTATCGATATTGTCTATTTTGACCCGATGTTCCGGGTACCGCTGACGGATTCGGCGGCGATATCCCCTCTGCGCCAGTTCGCGAATGCGGCGGCACTGTCACCGGAGAGTGTCGCTGAGGCCGTCAGAGTCGCCCGCAAAACGGTTCTTTTGAAAGAAAAAGCCTTAAGCGGGGAATTCTCCCGGCTTGGTTTTACCGAGCTGCTTCGGGCCAGCGCCAAAACTTCGTACGGGGTGATATCCATTGACAACTGAGACAAAACGGAGGGTTCTGGTGCTGCTTGGCCCGACAGCAGTCGGTAAAACCAGACTTAGCCTTGAAATGGCAGAGGCCTATAATGCTGAGATTATCTCCGGTGATTCGATGCAGGTCTACCGGGGGATGGACATCGGAACAGCCAAAATCAAACCTGAGGAAATGATGGGAATTCCCCATCATCTGATCGATATTCATAATCCTCAGGATTCTTATTCTGCTGCTGAATTTCAGGAACAGGGCGGACGGCTGATCGAAGAGATCAGCCGGAAGGGGAAACTTCCTTTTATTGTAGGCGGCACAGGCTTATATATTGAGTCCCTTTGTTACGGTTTCCGCTTCTCAGAGGCTGTAGCAGACGAAGCATTCCGCAGCGAGCAGGATGCCTTTGCAGAGGCGCATGGAGCTGAGGCGCTGCATGCCCGCCTGGCTGCTGTGGACCCGGTCAGCGCTGCCAGACTGCATCCCAATGACCGCCGCCGGATCATCCGTGCGCTTGAAATTCACCATCAGACAAAGGTCACACTTTCCGAATCCCATGCGGATCAGAAAAAGGAATCCCCGTATGAGCTGTGCCTGATCGGTTTAACAATGGACCGGAAAATACTATATAAACGTATTGAAGACCGAATTGATCAGATGCTGGCGGAAGGACTCGTCACTGAGGTGGAAGGACTGCTGCAACGCGGCTACAGCAAAAGCCTGGTGTCCATGCAGGGATTGGGCTACAAGGAAATTGCCGCATACCTCGCGGGCGAAATGACGTTGGACGAAGCAGTGACACTACTTAAACGCGATACCCGCCGATTCGCCAAAAGACAGTTGTCATGGTTTCGCCACATGAAAGAGATTCAGTGGATCGACGTCGATGAGACCCAAGACTTTTCAGAGAATTTTGCCAAAATCCGTGCTAAAATAGCAGACAAGTTTAATGAAGCATTGTAACTGTTGATAATAAAGGGTTTTTTAGATGTTCTCGAGGGTTGTAAATCACGTAAAATCACATTTCTTGCTAACATTCAGTATCAAGGATGTCTCCAAAGTGAATCTTCACTTTTTCGGAGGCATCTTTTTTTTATTTTTTTCGTGTTTACATGTGTGCCTAAAAATATGAGGTGTGATTCTCCATTGAATCAATGTATACTTCACAATGCTTTGCATTGATTGTTAAGTGTTTTCTGACTGATCGGCCGACCGTTGTCTCTGGAGAAGATGAAGTTCCCGTCAAAAGAATCTGAATTTTGTTGTATAAAACGATATTGTCTAGCGCTTTGAATTTCTTTGAAATCATTAAGCCTGTTGATGATACTCTCATCCAAGGAAAATGTACGAACAGAACCATTCGTCTTGGGAGGAGTAACCTTAGCCCGGTACATATTGTTTTTTTGGGGTATGGAGCATTTTGGTTACCCTGATCTCGTTAGTGTTACAAATATCATGTTTGTTACCGAATTAACGCTATCAAGCTGGGATTTCGAATACTCGCGTCATCAAATAATTTATGAAGTATCTTTTGATACTGTCGAGTGGTAATTTTGTTAATGTTAATTTTCGAAATGTGCTTAAATATCAACAAAAGTGTGACCTCGCGTTGTTCCACCGTGCTCTCTTTAATTTCAGTTTTCGCATAAGCCTCATAATTACGTTCCTGTGGGCTCTGAGAGGGTAAAAGGGGATGATTACGTAGACATCAAGATTGCTGATCCGAATAAGTGGCGCTGGAAGCACCTGATCGTTTGTGAGTAGCACAGCGGCCGCTTGGTTCCGAAGGGACACGCAATCATTTTCGGGGATGGAAATAGGCAGAACTTCGATCCCAATAATTTGATTCTGATTACCCGAGGGCAGCTGGCCATCATGAACAAAAGAGGACGCATCTAAAAGGATCCAGAGCGGTGTGATTCTGGCTGACATTATTCATAAAATCGGTGAAAGAAAGCGGAGCAAGCGTTAGTAGGAGCTTCATGTTATGGAACGAAAAACTCAACTGATTGAAAAGCATCTGCAGGGCGGCAGGATTACCAAACACCAGGCGAATATCGAGCGCGCCTATCTTTAGCTCGAGTCATATGAAGCGTTGCGTGAAAAAAAACGCGTGCCTGCTGCAGGAGAACATGGAGCTACGGAAAAAGCTTAACGGAAGGTGAATAGAGAACCCAAAAGAACCCCTACCTTGAATTGGAGGGGGAATGCACATATTAGAATTGAATAATCTGATGTAGTCTTCAAGTAACTACAAACAGTGCCTAACTTATCGGAAAAACAGCGAAGTTTCCGTTCATACCAGGCTGTGCAATATTGACAGCAAATCCTCGACCTCCGCGGGCTGCTCCTTCAAAACGAAGTGTCAAACGAATTCCTTTATATCCATGATGTTCAATAGCCTTAGCATAGAAGTCTCTAACATAGGGGAATCCATTTTTGTCTGCGAGAGTTACTATCGGCTGTTCGAGTGAATTAGTGATAATGAAAACATCTAAATTGTTTCCATCTGCACCTGCGGCATCGAATTGGATACGGCGTGTTGAAAATGTATTGTCTCGCGGTGAATAATTGCTTTCTGATGTCTGAGGATATGCTGTTTGCGCTGGGTAAGTTGGGTAAGGAAAGTTGTACCCAGATTGATAATAATTCATTTTTCGATTCCTACTTTCATCGTGTTTTTGCGTTCAAAATAGTTATATGCCCAATTTCCTTTTTTTGCCACAAATAACTAGCCACGATGGAATAAACTACATTTATGTTAAAAAAATTTATAGAGTGATATACAAAGACCCCACTACCTTGGCCTTGGCCGGGACGGGGGTCCAATCTTTTACCTTCATTTGATTATACCACGAGAGTGAGGGGAATATCATGGGGAAAAGCGAAAAATTAGAGATCCAACTGGCTTTTTACATCCTCCCGATCGACGAAACAGAGACCTTTTCTATTTGAGCAATAAAGCAAATGAGGAGTCGAGCAAAAGGGAACTCCTGATAAGAGTTTCTGGCTATGCTCCTTCAGTTTTTTACTGCTCGAATGTAAAAAAGTGAGCATAAGAAGCATGGCCGAGATTTATTGATATTGATGGCCCGCAATCGATGCTGATGACTTTGACTTCGATTTCAGGCAATCAGTAAAATGGTCTTGACCAACTTGATCGATCTTGCAGGACAATGGGGCTTGATCCGGTGTTTTGTGATGTGATCAAATTGCGGTACCAGTCGGCGACCGGCATAGAGCCTGTTTTGGTTAAGCGAACCGATGCCGCAGTATAATGGAAGTCATAGTTAAATGAGTTAAGGTTACTCTTTTTAGGCTGACGGGCAGTTTAATGGAACCCTCCATGTTTCGAAACGTAATTATTTTATGATGTGATTAACTCTGAGTATATTCAATAAGTGAGGTGTAACTTTGTCATCAATTTTACTAATGATTTTTTCAATTAATTTTGCTCTCCTACTTTTGCACGAAATGGATGCAATAAGAGCCAAAGAATGGAGAATGTTTAT
>NZ_LVWH01000235.1:0-20688 GCF_001909045.1 Paenibacillus sp. P3E
GCACTCCCCCCTGCCCGTTCACGACAAAGGTCGGTCCGATATCCCGCATCCAGGCATCGTTATACGACAGCTCAACCACGCGCACAGCCGCAGGCATGCGGGAGCGGACATGCTCATACTGGCAGGACATTACACCGATGGTAACCAGCTCAAATTCAGCAATCGCCTCAGCTACTTCGGCAAAAGCATCCTGTGCCGGCTTCGCCCCCAGCCTCCAGGTATCTGTACGGGTGGGCCAGAGCATCCAGGTTCCCGCATGCGGTTCGAATTCGCCCGGCATACGGTAGCCATCCTCTCTGGGTGTGCTTCTTATGGTGTTAGGCATCCGGTATCACCTCGGCTAATAGAATGTAGTCCATTCTATGCTAACAGTAGGACTGGTGTCACAGCGAATGGGCTATGACCCTTGCGGAGTTAACGCTCCAGTACAGCAGGCTCAGCCAGCACCACAGGCTCCTCCGGCTTCCGCCGCTTATCGCTTAAGAGAGCGAACAGGATCCCAGGGATCATAAGCAGACCGGCAAAAGCAAAGGTCCGGCTGAATCCCTTCACCGCCGCCTGCTGCATTCCGCCTCCGGCCTGAGACAGGAGCAGCTTCACTTCATGAAATTGATTGGCGCTGTCCGACGCAAAAGCCTTCTGTTCCGCAGGCGGCAGCTTGGCTGCAGCAAGCTCCACCGCATGAACTACAGCTGAAGCAGTATCCGCTTCCCCGTCGCTGCTTTCCATCGCTGCATTCCCTTGTTTGCCGATGGAAGCCACTGCTTCGGTTAGAACATTTTTGACAAAAGGCTGAAGCTCCGTATTCGTCTGAATGACCTTAGTGGCGGAAATCCCCGCCTTGACCAGTTCACTGTTCGTATTGTGTTGCAGCACGGTCACGATAATAGCCACTCCGATGACGCTGCCCAGCGCTTTGGCCATATTGGTGACTCCTGATGAAATGCCCACTTTGTCATCCGGCACATTGCGGACAGCGGAAGACATCACTGGAGCCATGGTAAGGCCCACGCCGACACCCGCCACTAACAGGCGCACCACTACCTCCGCAAGAGCCGAGTCCGCGTGAAGTCCGCTCAAAGAATACATCGCTCCGCCAGTGACCACGATACCGGATGCAGCGAACAGATGACTTCCGTATTTTGCGGACAGCGGACCCGAAATAGCCGAGCTTACAATCGAGCCTACAGCGATCATGGACAATACTAGACCTGCCTTCAGTTCGGTCATCCCCATCATCCGCGTCAGAAAGAAGGAAGTTAACAGGGAGAGATTCATTAGCGCTGCACCGACAATCAGCAAGGTCAGAGAAGCACCGTTGAATGTACGTATCCGCATAAGTGACAAAGGCAGCATAGGCTCCTTCCCTCTCCACTGCGTAAAGATGAACAGCAGCAGGAACACAAGGCCTGCCCCGAGCAGCCCAAGGACCACACCGGAACCCCAGCCATAATCCTGCACCTTGATCAGCGCGTACGTAATGAAGAACATCGCTCCGGTAATGGCAAGGGTTCCGCCGTAATCGATTGTCCGGCCTGCCGTATTATCCCGCGATTCCTCAATGAAGACAGCCGTCAGCACAATGCTCAGTACACCGAGCGGCACATTCACAAAAAAGATCCACTCCCAGCTGAGCTTCTGCGTAAGAATCCCGCCCAGCGCCGGGCCGCTTGCCGCCGCAATACCTGATACAGCTCCCCAGATGCCAATAATCAGGCCATGCATTTCTTTCGGAAAAGTAGTCGTAGTCAGGGGAATGGTGACCGGAACAATAATAGCCCCGGCTAGACCCTGAATTACCCGCAGCAGGATCAGAACCCCGAGAGAGGTTGCAAACCCTGCAAGCAGGGAGGTTAGCGTAAACAGGGCCACCCCGAAAATGAACACCTTCTTCCGGCCAAATTGATCCGCCAGCCGCGAGGCGGTCAGAATGAATATGGCAAAAGCCAGGTTATACCCGTTCATCACCCATGAAATCCGTGATACACTCCCGCCGAAATGGTGCGTCATCTCCGGCAGGGCAATATTAATAATCGTCGTATCCAGCAGCGCCATGAAAAAACCAAGTACGATTGCCGTAAAAGATAAAGCTCTGCGCATTCTAATACTCATCTTCACCACTCCTCAAAAAGGCTTCCCGAAATGTGAACCATAGTTCATGTTGTGATTATATGAACTAAAGTTCATGTTTGTCAATAAAAAATGAACTTTAGTTCAACTTTTATTGACAGCCCAAATCCCCTCCTCTACAATCAGTACTACAAGGGGGAGCTGCCGGACATGAGTGATATGGAGGACAAGATCAGAACACCTCGGCAAGAACGCAGTATCAAAACCAAGGAAGCTATTATCCAGGCGGCTATGAAGCTCTTCTCGGACAAGGGCTTCCACCAGACCAATACCAAGCAAATCGCAGCGGCCGCCGGAGTATCGACGGGCAGCTTCTATTCCTATTTCATTGATAAAAGAGCTGTTTTTATCGATGCTCTCAAAATATATGGCGACGAGCTTATGGCCCGGATCGACGCTTCGATGTCTGAGATCAACTTCAAAACCATCGAACGGACCGAGCTGATTACCCATCTGGTCGACACCCTTCTCGTCTCCCATAAGGCCTTTATCGGATACCATAAAGATCTGACGATCATGTACCATAGCGATGAGGAAATTAAGCAGCTGATGGATGCCCAGTATGAGGTGGGCCGGATCAGAACACTGAAGTATCTGCAGATGGGACAAGATGAGCTTAAGACGGAAGACGTGGAGGCTGCTTCTATCATCGTGTTCGAAACGGTCAGCGCCATCGTCGATGTCATCTCCTTCTCCCCGCAGCGTATCGCAACCGACCGGCTGAAGTCCGAGCTGGTTCAGATGGTTATCAGTTATCTGTATAAGTGAGGGCTGAAACAACGGCTTTTCTGCCGTCTTTCCCCTGCTGGTCTCCCGATTCAATGACAAAAAAAGAGCAGGCTGCGGGGTTGATTCACCCTCGCAACCTGCTCCTTTTTATAGAAAATCATAATGACCAACAGTTGTCCCCGAAAGTTCCAACCCTTGAGTTGCTTAGCGCTTGTCCCGCCAGAAATTCAACGGCTCGACATCCTTCGTAATAATCTCGAACGTATAGCCTTCCTTCTTCAGCGACTCCAGCAGGCTCGGCAGTACTTTGAGTGTTGCTTTCTGGTCATGCATCAGGATCACCGGATTGGTTCTGGAGTGTTGCAGCTTATGCACCTGATTCATGACTGTTGTGTAGATGGTGGCACTATCTTCTTTGTACTTCCAGTCGTCCGAGTCCACATTCCAGTCCCACAGATGATAGCCTTGACCCAGCACTTTGTCTCTAAAGGTCTTGATGAAATAAGGCTTGCTGCCGTATGGCGGACGAATCAGTGTTGTCCCTTTGCCAGTGATCTTCGTAAGGATAGCGTTGTCCCCGTTCATTTCGGCAAGTGCAGCAGAGGCAGACGCATAGAACTTCTCTTTGCGGTGCGTCATGCCATGCAAGCCGAGACCACTTCCCATCTCCACAATCCGCTTCACCTGGGAAGGATAACGGTTCATATTGGGTCCAATCATGAAGAACGTTGCCTTGACATCATACTTGTCCAGGATGTCCAGCAGCTCAGATGTTGTCGCTGACGGTCCGTCATCAAAGGTCAGATACAAGGTAGTACCCGGCTTGGCTACAGGAGTTTTTGCAGGTTCTTCGGGGGTTACAGGCGGCGTCAGCTCGCTCTTGTATTTGCTTAAGAACCCTGCGTCATCCAAGGTTGCCGAGGCATCATAGACGCGCAGTAAATATTTCTCCGGTTCAAAGGAAATGATATATCCGAGGTAGGCGCTTATCTTCAGCGGAACCATCAATGTTCCGTTCTGAAGAAATGTATCTGCCTTGGCAACCGTTCCATCCTGGAGCTTAGCTCCCCCATTGTCCCCCAGCAGCCTGAGCGTTCGTCCCCCGCCGTCGACCTGAATGCCATCTGGAAGACCGGTGAGGGTCCACTTCAGTTCTGCCGCCAAAGCGCGGAGAGGAACATAATAGGTATCATTTTGGGATACGGCTGTGATACCGCTTAGGGTATCCCCTACCCCCAACTTCAGAGATTTGTTCACTCCCGTTGCACTTGCTGTTGTTTGAATGACACCGAAGCACAGGAATAAAGACATGAATAAGAGCATTATCTTTTTAGTAGCCACCGACACAATCTCCAATCTATGTATATTTATCTATTACTTTAGCATACATAGATATAACGTAATTTGAGAGATTGTAACCGCGAGCAGAAAAAGTTGTAACTGTTATGCTGTGATATATGACATATTGTCATTATTTTCAGAAAGAACTCAAACTTAGTCGAATGCTGTCATAGTAAGCAAATCCCAATGAATTCGGGCCTTTTACGGCTTAAATATTTGTGACGAAAATAGTAACATTTGTGAAATTATGAACAAAATTTGAACATTCTTAAAATAACCTTAAGGCGCACCGTTACTGTGATCTTTATCATACGTTAAGGATGTTGTAACAAATTGATCACATATATTTAACTGAATGGACATTTTTAAGGACGATTATAGCTTTTATTACAAAATATGTATTTTGCATTATGGGTAAGTACTTCTTACTATAGATACAGGTTAATGTTTGCCCGCTAAAGATCGGTGCATGAAAAGAACTATTGAAGGAAGGAGTTCTATATGAAAAAAAAGGGACCGTTATACGCTTTGTTTCTCAGCCTCATCCTCCTCCTGCCGGGATGCAGTTCACTCGCTGTTCTGAACCCGAAGGGGCCGTCTGCACGAACTTTATCTGACACCATCATCCTTTCTATTCTCGTGATGCTCGGTGTTCTGGCCGTTGTCTACATCTTATATATCTTCGTGCTGGTGAAATACCGGGCCAAGAAAAGCAATGAAGGATACATTCCGGAGCATGAGGAGGGCAACAAGGTGCTCGAAGCGATCTGGATTATTATCCCGATCATTATCGTGGCCTTCCTGTCCGTTGTGACAGTCAAAACGACTAGCGCTGTCGAGAAGCAGGCCGAAGATTACAAAGACCAGACTCCTCTCGTCATCTATGCTTCTTCTTCCAACTGGAAATGGCATTTCAGCTATCCAGAGGAAGGCATTGAAACCGTGAACTATGTCAATATGCCGGTGCACCGGGCAGTAGAGTTCAGAATGTACTCTTTCGGTACCATCACAAGCCTATGGATTCCACAGCTTGCCGGACAAAAGTATGCGATGAGCGACATGCTTACCACGCTTCATCTTTCCGCAGATACTGAAGGCTCATATATTGGCAAGAATGCCAACTTCAGCGGTAAAGGCTTCGCCCATATGGAATTCGAAGCGCTTGTCATGAGCAGCAAGGATTATGACAAGTGGGTGAAAGAGGTCAAGGAAACGGCTCCTAAGCTTACAGAAGAAGAATTCAAGGGCCTGCTCGCCACCGATTTTCTTGGACGTAAAACTTATTCTTCCACCCATCTGGAATTCAGCCCTCCTCCGGGAGACCACAGCGAGCATATGAGCGGTGAAGGCAAGGAGATGGATATGGATAACGGAAATATGGATCATCAGAACAATAAGGATATTCATCCTTCACCGGAGCCTTCGAGCCAGACCGAGTTCGACAGTAAACCGAATCCGGAAGTCGAACAGCCGCTGCCAAGCTCACCGGTAGATGAACAGACGCAAAACAGCAATTCGTAATGTACCGCTCGATGAAACAACCTGAAAGGAGCCACCCTAATGGATTTAGACAAATTTAAGGTTCACGGCGAACCCTTGATATACGGAGCCATGATCAGTATCGCACTTGCTACTATCGGGATTCTCGTCGGGCTTACCTATTTCAAAAAATGGGGCTACCTCTGGCGCGAATGGCTGACCACGGTCGACCATAAGAAAATCGGCGTCATGTATATCCTGGCCGCGCTGCTCATGCTGTTCCGCGGGGGCGTAGACGCGATGATGATGCGTCTGCAAACCGCAGCGCCGGAAATGAAGTTCCTCGACGCACAGCACTATAATGAGGTCTTTACCACCCACGGTCTGATCATGATCCTCTTCATGGCCATGCCGTTCATTATCGGTCTGATGAATGTTATCGTACCGCTGCAAATCGGCGCACGCGACGTAGCTTTCCCGCGTCTTAACGCCGTCAGCTTCTGGCTTTTCTTTATGGGGGCCATGCTGCTCAACATTTCCTTCGTCATCGGCGGATCGCCGGATGCCGGATGGTCGGCCTACTTCCCGCTGGCAAGTCTGGAGTTTAGTCCGACGGTCGGCAACAACTACTACTCCCTGGCGCTGCAGATTTCCGGTATCGGGACTCTGATCACAGGCGTCAACTTTATCGTAACCATTCTTAAAATGCGCGCACCGGGCATGAAGCTGATGAAGATGCCGATGTTCACCTGGTCCGTATTGATCACCAACGTGATTATCGTCTTCGCCTTCCCGGTTCTGACCGTGGCTCTGGCGCTGATGATGTTCGACCGCCTGTTCGGCTCCCAATTCTTCACCATGGCCAACGGCGGGATGGATATGCTCTGGGCGAACCTGTTCTGGGTTTGGGGACATCCTGAGGTATATATCGTTATTCTGCCGGCCTTCGGTATTTATAGCGAAATTATCGCCACCTTCTCCAAAAAGAACCTGTACGGCTATACCTCCATGGTATTCAGTATGCTGATCATCTCCCTCTTGTCCTTCCTGGTATGGGCTCACCATTTCTACACCATGGGTCAAGGCGTTATGGTCAACAGTTTCTTCTCCATCACCACGATGGCGATAGCTGTACCTACCGGGGTTAAAATATTCAACTGGCTGTTTACACTGCGAAAAGGCCGGATTACCTTTACGACACCGATGCTGTATACGCTGGCCTTTATCCCGATCTTCACCATCGGCGGGGTAACGGGGGTCATGCTGGCAATGGCCAGTGCCGACTACCAGTACCACAACACCATGTTCCTGGTTGCGCATTTCCACTACGTGCTGATTCCGGGTGCTGTCTTCGCCGTTATTGCCGGGTTCCACTATTGGTTCCCGAAAGTATTCGGCTTCCGTCTGAACGAACGGCTGGGTAAGCATTCCTTCTGGTGGATCGTGATTTCCTTCAATGTGACCTTCTTCCCGCTGTTCTTCCTCGGTCTGATGGGGATGACTCGCCGGATGTACACCTACTCTAAGGAAACCGGCTTTGGCCCGCTCAATATGCTGTCCTTTGTGGGTGCGGTGGGATTAGCGATAGGCTTTGTACTGTTGGTCTACAACATCTACTGGAGCACACGCTACATGCCAAGAGATACAACAAGCGATCCTTGGGATGGACGCACACTGGAATGGGCTACGCATAGCCCAATGCCGGTCTACAACTTTGCGGTTGTGCCAAAAGTTCAGACACGTGATGCCTTTTGGTCCGCCAAGCATGACAAATTACCGTTGTTCGAAGACAAAATCACTAAGATCCATATGCCAAGCAATACCGGCAAGCCGTTTATTCTAGGTGTGATCTTCTTCTTCGCCGGCTTCTTCCTGGTCTTCAGCATGTGGATTCCTGCGATTGTTGCCGGAGTGGGTATTCTGATTATGCTGGCAGCTATGTCCTTCGACCGCGATCACGGCTATTACATCTCAGTGGATGAAGTTAACGCTACAGAAAAGAAATTGATGCGGGGTGAGACTGTATGAAAATAGATGCGTCCAAGCCGCTTGAATACTCAACAGAAGAGAACAGTAACAAAATTTTCGGGTTCTGGGTGTTTCTCGGAGCAGAAATTCCATTGTTCGCCACCTTGTTTACCGTATTCTTGGTCATGGTGGACCGCTTCGCCAGCGGCCCTAACGGAAAAGAGCTTTTTGAAATTGGCCCGGTGCTGATTGAAACCTTCCTGCTGCTGACCAGTTCGTTCACAATCGGTCTTGCGGTTCATGCCATGCGTCTAGGCTATAAGAAGGCAATGATGGTCTTCATGGCCCTCACGCTGCTGATGGGTCTGGGCTTTATCGGCATTGAAATCACTGAATTTGTGACCTACGTGCATGAAGGGGCTACGCTGCAAACCAGCGGTTTCCTCTCCAGTCTGTTCGTCCTGCTGGGAACGCACGGTGCCCACGTCAGCTTCGGCTTCCTGTGGGGAACGGCGATTATGATTCAGCTATGGCGTCAGGGTATTAACCCGGCTACAGCCAACAAAGCATTTATCTTCTCACTGTTCTGGCATTTCCTGGACGTTGTCTGGATCTTTATCTTCAGCTTCGTCTACCTGAAAGGACTGATGTGACATGATGAAGCAACTGTTCCCAATTCGCCATGTGATGGGTTATCTGGCCTCTCTGGTCCTTTCTGCCGCAGCGCTCATTGTTATCTATGGTGATCTCTCACACGGCGCCAACATGGCCGTACTGCTGATCACAGCTCTGATTCAGGCTTCCCTGCAGCTGTTCGTGTTCATGCACATCGGGGAATCGGCAGATACCAAGAAAGAGCTGTACATTAATATCGGCTATGCACTCTTCGTGGGTCTGGTTACCATCTTCGGTACTTTGTTCATCTTCGTATGGGGATGGTACTCTTAAGACTTCAACCAAATGGTTCCTTTGGATGTGTACTAACAAGCGGTCTGTTCCGGTATTCTGCCGGACGGACCAACCAAACAAGCAGCCCCCTGAGAGCTTCTGGCTCCAGGGGGCTGCTTGTTGATTGATTAAAGTTTAAAGTGCGCCAAATCCATCTGCAAATTCTCGGCTAATGTTGCCAGATACTGAGCCGACATCGACATTTCGCCCATCGCAGTCAATTGCTCTTCGCTGGCGGCGCTGGTATCCTTCACATCGCCTGCACCCTTGCGCGAAACTTCGCTTACCTGCTCCATAGCCTGTGATACCGATTGGGCTTCAAGAGAGACATGCAGCGTGGCCTTACGAATCTCCTCGGTCTGATGCACAGCATTTCTAATGGACTCCTGTATGGTATTGATTTCTGCCGATAGTCTACCCAGATTACTGAACATCTCCCGGCTGGATGAGGCGCTGAAATCCATCTGCTTCATCTGCCCAAGAATAACTCCTACTGCGCCAGCACCATGATCGATGGAAGCCGCGGCCGCAGCCAAGAGCTCAGACATTTCATTGCTTCCTCTCTCAACAGCAGCAATATCCTTCACCATCATCTGCACGGATTGTGCAGTGCGGCCAATTGTCTCTGTCTGCACATTGAACCCGGTGGCGATTTCACTGGATTTCTCGGCGATTACCTGTGAAGCACGGGCCGTCTGCTCTGCACTGGCACTCATTTGCTGTGAGGATGCCGACAGCATTTCAGCGCTCTTCGAAACCCCCTGCATCATGAGCTTCAGGCTACCCAGCATCGCATTGAATGAACCGTTGATCTGCCCGATCTCGTCCCGCGAGTCATAGGAAGCTGCTGCAGTCAAATCTCCCGTTTCTGCGCGCTTCATCAGCGTCTGCAATTCTCTAAGCGGCTTAGTCATCCGCCTTGAGATCATGAAGCTGATTCCTGCACACAGGAGTACGGCTGTAATGATCAGAAAAATGCTCATCGTCCTGGAGCTGTTGGCATTCAGCAGGGTCGTCTGATTATGATCCCCAGCGTCTTGAACCAGCAGCACGCCAGCATCTTCAAGGAGGCCTACCATAGTCTTCCGTGATTCATTGAAGCTGGTGCCCGAAAATATCTGATATCCCTCATTATCCAGATTCTTGTCGGCGAGCTGGATGATATTATCACACTGTGCCCGGTAATCCGGCAGCAGAGACAAATATTGATATATTTTATTCGAAATCTTTTTATTGCCGAATGAAATACCCTTCAGCTGATGGATCAGCTTATTGTTAGTATTGACGTTATCTTCGATGGCTGCGGTAAACTCCTGTTTCTTGGCATCGTCCTTGGTGATCAGATTCTCCAACAGGAACGACTCAATCGCCCGGTTGTTTCCGCGTATTTCTGCAATCAGATAGAGGGGCTGCAGATTCTGATTGTAGGCTTCCCTGGATTTGTCAGCCATGTGATCGGTAGTAATCATGCCGATAGCTCCAATCCCGGAGAGCATGATCACAAAAATCATCACCAGCAATAACATTTTATGTCTAACCTTAAGATGTTTCATAATTTCCGGTTCCCGCCTTCTCCGAATCTTGCTGTACATATTTTATCGGAGAAAAAGGTCGAAAGTATGATGATTCTTCCGAGGAATTTGTCGAAATAACGAATATTATAGTATATTGCGTGACTTTAAGACTAGATAACCACTCATTCCTGAAGCAGCCCGTATTTTTTACGGAACCGTTTCAGCACTTTGGTCCAGCCTCCGGCGAGAACGGCCAGGAAAAACACATTGGACAAGGCATGGGCCAGGTCCAGATAAAAGCTTGATGCATAGGCGGTCGCCACCAGCCCCCAGCTGAATGCGTCGGGAAGACTGATCAGATACCAGATATTCATAATCCAGCCGAACAAAAAACCCCATACGAAGCCAAAGGCAAGCATTCCGCCCTTTTTCTTCATCCACCAGGTATTCCGCAGCCAGCCCGCCGTCAGACCAACCATCCCCCAGGCGAACATTTGCCAGGGCGTCCATGGACCCTGCCCGAAATAGATATTGGACACCAGTGCAGCCACCGCGCCGATGATGAAGCCCGCTTCTGCCCCGAAAACATAGGCCGACAGAATGACAATGGCAGATACAGGCTTTACACTCGGCAAGGCAGCAAAAGGAATGCGGCTGACCGCAGCGACAGCAGACAGCACTGCCAGCAGCACTAGCTCTCTGGATTCAAGCGGACGCCGCTCCAGCCGGAGGAACAGCGGCAGCAGGGTCACTGCCAGCAGCACTAGGCTGAGCAGCATATAATGGCGGTCCTTCAGCGCAGAGGTGAGCGCCAGGCCGGCTACAAATAACCCGAGTGCGATCAGGAGCGGGAAGCGAAAACGGGCCATGTTTTCATCACATCCTTTATCGTCAATGCCTGCGGCAGCAGATCCCGCACCATACGGTTAACCACTGTCGTATAGAAATAATTACTGCTGAAGAACTCTGCCGGTGCCCCCTCTGACGTAATTCCGCCGTCGAACAGCATCGCGCAGCGCGAGGCATATCTCGCAGCAAATTCAACATCATGTGTTACCAGAACGATACTGACTCCCCGGCTGCGCAAGTCCCCAAGCAAAGCAGCCAGCCGTTCCTTGGCCCCGGGATCCAGTCCCTTCGTCGGCTCATCCAGCAGCAGAATGTCTGGGGAGAGCAGCATGACCATGGCGAGCGCCAGCTTCTGCTGCTGGCCGCCGCTCATATCATGCGGATGGCTGAGCAGGAGGTTCTCCAGCTGAAAGATTTCGAGGAGACGGGAAATTTCCCGTTCCGCCCTTTCTCCGGGCAGCCCGGCGTACTCTGCCATCTGCTTCAGCTCCTCCTGAACCGTGTCGTAGCTGAAGTATAGCAGCGGGTTCTGGGCCAGAAAGCCGCTGGTAATTCCTTTGCCCAGCGTGACCCTGCCGCGCTGGGGCTTAAGCAAACCATTCATTACATGCAGCAGCGTCGATTTCCCGGCCCCATTTCCGCCCATTATAGCCAGAAGCTCTCCCCGGTACAGCGATAACGAGAGCTTCTTAAGCACCTCTACTCCGTCCTTGGTGTAGCGGAAGGTCACTTCCCGGCAGCCGAGCAGCAGCTCGTTAGAGGGCGCTGGGACCGTACGTGAAGCGCCTGCGGGTGAAAGTGGGCTAGCGGGATCTTCATGAGCTCTGAAGCCCTCTGCGGTCCCAGCGAGTGTCCGGGAGGTATGTACAGCAGAGCCATCTCCTCCAGAGGCAGCGTTAGTATCCTTGCCTGCCGCTATTCCGTCCAGGGAATGCAGCCAGCGCTTGCCTTCACGCACAGTCAGCGGGATAGACTCCATCGGAGCAGAACCTGCGTCCGGCTGAAGCGCGAGGAAAAGACGTGAGGCGGTTGGCAAATACGCCCTATGTGTTGAGTCCGGTTCCTTGCCGGCCTGGCGCACGAAATCACGGGGCGTACCCTGGAACCGCAGTTCCCCTTCTTCCAGCAACAGCACCCGGTCAGCCAGCGGCAGCACTTCCTCCAGACGGTGCTCGCTGATTATTACCGTCACCGACAGTTCCTCATTCAACCGGTGCAGCGTCTGGATGAATTCCCGCGCAGCGACCGGATCGAGCTGTGAGGTTGGCTCGTCCAGCAGCAGCAGCTTCGGCTGCAGCAGCAGTACAGAGGCCAGGTTCAGCAGCTGCTTTTGGCCACCGGAGAGCTCATGTATGGGCCGGTACAGCAGCGGCTCCAGCCCGAACAGGCCGGCGATCTCTGCCAGCCTGCTGCGCATGACCGCAGGCGGATAGCCCATATTCTCCATTGAAAAAGCCAGCTCATGCCACACCGTGTCCATCACGATCTGAGCGTCCGGGTTCTGGAACACCATCCCGATTTCTCCGGCAGCAAGCTCCGCCGGCAGATCAGACAAGGGCCTCCCTTTGTAAGCGATCATCCCGCTAACCTTGCCCACTGGAGCAAGCTCGCGCTTCAAATGGCGCAGGAGCGTGGTTTTGCCGCCGCCGGACGGGCCGAGCAGCACCACAAATTCACCTTCCTCTACCGTAAATGAGAGCTCATGAAGCGAGTCCCTGTCTTCTTCAGGGTAGCTGAAGGATAACTGCTGTGCCGTGAGGATCTCCATAACCATTTCTCCTTTCCTTCCAGGGCCAGCGGCGTCAGCACGAACACGCAGAAGCTGGCATACATCGCAGCATCAGCCCAGCCGAGGTGCATCGGCTTCATCCGCGGATAAATGTCCAGCACCCCATACCCTTTCATCCAAAAAAACAGCGGAATCCATCCGCTTACCGTAAACAGCAACAGCATGGCTTTATCCTGCAGGTCCAGCTTGTATATGCCGTATACGCTGCGTTTGCGGATGCCATACCCCCGCGCTTTCATTGAGTCTGCCGTCTGCAGGGCCTCTTCCAGTGACCAGGTCAGCAGCACCTTGAGCAGTGTCATGCCGTCCCTCATTCTGGAGCGCAGACTGCCCTTGCCCGCATCCACTCCCCGAATCCGCTGGATCAGGGTGATCTGCCGTAGCCGCCGCTGGAACAAGGGGACGAACCGCATGGTCATAAGCGTAAGCAGGGTAGTCCGGGGGGCAGCCGCAGCGAACAGGTACATGAATTTATCAGTAGTAACCGTGTAATTATAAGAGATGAACAGAATAAAGACAGTCAGCAGCACCAGCATCATCATCAGCCCGTACAGTACGGCTTCTAGTGTAATCGGCTGATCCATAAAATAAAACAGAATATGCGCCCCCCTGTGTGAAAACAAGGGATTGAGCACTGCCACGGAAACCGCCATCAGCAGATAAAAGGGCAGGCCGCGCAGCAGCCCGCGTCCTTGTCCCTGTAGCACCAGGAGGAAGGTCAGTCCGGCAATCTCCGTTGCCAGGAACAGGGGATGAAACAGCAAAGCGGCGAATAATAGCAGCCCTGCATAATAGACCATCGCCACCGAAGGATGCATCGAACGGAAGCCGCTGCTCATTGCACTTCGGCCCCCACATCCTTGCCGAGATCCAGCGTATACAGCCACTCCACGGTATCTCCAGGCTTCAGTGTGTAGCCTCCTGCCCCCTTCCCGGGGATTTCACCGTTGACTCTGTATATCCAGCCGCTCTCCGGCCCGTGGTCAAACTCATAGAGATTATCTATTCCTTCTACATAAGCGAAGCTTTTGGCTCCCTGGTATTCCATTTGAATCTTATTCTTGCGGGTAATGCGCTTCAGCAGCTCCAGCGCACTCTCCCCATCCTTGACTTCCACGGCGGCTGCCGCAAAAATCGTCCCGTGCTCCTCATCTCCGGTAATGGAGAACGTTACGGTGTCTTCGGCCCCGGCAGGCTTCGCCGGGGCGGCTGATGCGGCAGCAGTCGGCTTCACCGCTGCCGGGGCTTGCGCTGTGGCGGCAGGCTTCGCCGTTGCCGCCGGCTTGGTGCCTGCTGAGGGCTTCGCGCCCGCAGCAGGCTTCGCAGGCCCGGCCGGGGCTTGCGCCGTGGCCGGAGCTGCGCTGGCGGCCGCCGGCGCGGATGCAGCCGGCGCAGCAGCGCTGCCCGTAACGGGAGCTGGCTCCGTTACGGCAGCGGCAGACGGCGCGGTGCCAGCGGCCGCGCCGGAAGCGGCGGGCGGCGGCGCGGATGCAGCCGCCCCCGTGGACGTCCCGGCGGCGGATTCCGCGCCGGACGGCAGGGGGCTTGCGGCGTCCCCGGGAATAGGGGACGCCGGGTTCTGGGGCTGCGGGCTCTGCACCGCAGCCGTATTCGCGGCGGCGGGGCTTGGACCGCCGCCGGCTGTGTCTGCGCCGGATGCGCAGCCGGCGAGCAGCAGCGCTGCGGCCAGAAGCAGCAGCGGGTAAGACAGCCATTGCTGGATGGACCTCAACATGAACATGGACACCTCCGGGAAAAGGGAAAGGAACGGGGCTGCAGACTGCTCCCCCGTTCCGTTCTTTTACAATATGATTGCTGGTATAACGGCACTGTCTCCACTTCATACCTGGACAGGCCTATAAGGACTGGAAAAGCGTTATTTCGCAATATCCGCTCTTTTCTCTGACTATATGGACACAGAAGCCGTTATTATGCTACTTCATTCTGGAAATCGGTCAAAAGTCACTAGATAAGTGCATCGGAGTCCGTTTCCGTTCGCAAGGGGATCGGCTAGAGGCTGCCTTACCGTAAATTATGCGTACAGCTTTGAGCATCCTGCTACTTCACAGAAACTGACTATACATCCACCTGACCGATCTGGCCATTTAACTAACTCCAGTTACTCCAATTCAAACCAAATCTGAATGGATCAACTTCACTGGAGCAAGTAACATCAAGGCAATCTTACAGCCACAACGGCCGCCATTTCTCTGGTGACCGCTGCCGCCGGGTCAAAGGTACCGCCAGATCCGGTCATATAGCCCAGCTGAGTGACGGAATGGACAGCAGATAGCGCGTAGCTGCTAATCCGGGCCTCGTCCGTAAATTTCACAGCCTGCGGGGCTGACGCAGAAGCTGTATTTTCCAGCTTGAGCGCTCTGGCGATCATGACAGCCATATCCTGGCGGGAGATGATGCCGTTCGGATTAAAGGTTGTAGCCGTGATCCCATCGACAATGCCGAGCTGTTTGGCTCTCAGCACTATTCCATAATACCATGCGCCAGTCTTGACGTCGCTGAATACCGGTGCACTGCTTGCTGAAGAAGGCTCATTGTGGGTCAGTCTGAGCAGCAGAGCCGCAAATTCCGCACGGGTAATCTTCTGCTTCGGCGCAAAGATCAGGCTGTTTCCGCTGACCCCTTCCATCAGCTTCCGGGTGTAAGCCTGATGCACGGAATCCAGCGCCCAGGCCGAAATCAGGTCCTCATCGGTGAATACCGCTCCCCCGGTCACACCGGAAGGAGAAATGCTGAACAGCTTCGACTCACCGTTCAGATAACGGCTATACGCTGTCAGCGCCAGCAGTGCCTGCTCGGTAGCTACGCTGTTCGCGGGTTGTCCCAGTGTATGCGCATAACCGCCGTCCGCTTGCCGGAAGGAAGCCAGATGGCTGAGCAATCCGCCTTTGGCTTTGACAAACCGGGAGTCATTCGGGCCAATGCCCGCAGCACTCAGGGCAATAATCACCTGCGCTGTACTCTCACTGTTCGCTTCACCAGCCTGTTTGTAGCCGCCGTCTTCCTGCTGCTGCTGTGACAGCCAGGCAATGGCCTTGTCTATTGCCGCCGCAACAGCAGCCTGGTCAGCATGAGCAGCAAGTGCGGTAACCGCCATTGCGGTAATATCCGGATCTGCTGTTCCGCCTGCAGTGAGCGGGAATCCGCCGTCCTTATTCTGAGCTTCGAGCAGGGCTTGAGTCAGGCGTTCTTTGGTCCACTTGGCACTCGAAGGCACCGTATAGGAGCCGCTATCCAGGGCAATCAGGGCAAAAATTAGACCATTATTTCCCTGGCTGGTCAACTTGTCATTGTTGTAGATTTTCTCAATCAGGTTATAGCCGCCGAACGTCTGCGGATCTGCACCCGCAGCAGCCACAGCCAAAACTAGACGCTCATAGTCTGTAACCTTGCGGAGCTGCCCCTGACTGTCCGACAGCTGCTCCTTCACCCCTGCCAGATAAGCAGCAGGTACCGCATGACCTGAACGGGCAAGCCCAACAGCCTGCCAGTCACTGAGCTCTTCCGTTGCTGTTATGCCCTTCGCTGTAGCAGCAATGTCGCTTTTCAGCTGCTCTGGCTTAGGCTCCCACTTGCTGCGGTCAACCACTGCGTAATCGGTGAAGTGGCTCACCTTTCCGGTGAGAACCCCCGTCTTGGCATCCAATACAGACGGAACCGGAATCCAGCGGCCTGTGGCCGGATCAAGCCAGACCAAGGCCAGATTAGCTGGATTAGGGACTGTTACAGGCACCGTAATGGACAAGTCGACCGGCTTCACAAATTTGGTACCATCCGGGGAGAAGGTGTACAGCCCCGATACCAGCTCCTTGCGGGACGAGCTGTTCTCCCGCACGCTGATCTTCACGGTTCCGGTAACCGCACCGGCCGGAATCAGCAGTTGCACTTCACCGCCGCTGTCCTTTAAGGCTGCACCTGCACCAGGGGTAACTTCCTGCTCGAAGGCAGCAGAGTTTGCCGTGAATTTCCCGCTCAGAGCCGCCGCTTCTGACGCCGTCATTCTTGCGTTCAGGTTCGTAACGGCTGTTGTCTGCCCCACCTGATTCAGCGGAAGAGTGTTGTCAGTGGTGATGTCCACGGTTCCCGTACTTCCCGGGAGACCGCCTGCGCCTGGAGAAGAGGTTTCATAATCTGTCGTGTAGGACCAGACAAGTACATCTCCATTACTCAATTTATAATCAGCCGCACTAAATCCGGGGTCCTTACCATTTACGTAATAGAGCCATCCGCTTTTGGGTCCCCGGTCAAATTCTTTGAGACCGTCGATAGACACCACATACAGGCTTCCGCCGGAGGTGGTGGCCTCTACTTTGCCCCCTAATTGACGTTTCAGCAGGCTGTATGCCGTTTCCCCCGGATTCAAGACCACCTGCGTGCTGGGCAGAATCGTTCCTTTGGCACTGTCTCCGATAACCGAGATCGTTGCCGATGCCGGCTGAGGCACAACTGCCGGATCTGCAACGGTCAGCTTTTGCGTATAGCGGGCAATCTTCGGTGTGCTGTCGGCAACATAGCCGGTTACAGCAAGCGTGTACGCACCCGCAGGCAGACCTTTATCAAAGGCAGCTATACCTTGGTCATTAGTAGTTACTGCTGTGCCGCCAATCGTGACCTGTATACCCGCTGCTGGCGTTACCACCGGGTCAGAGGTAAAGGTGGTATTATTCCAGACCCACTGCTTCTGCGCTACCGCAACGGTGAACTTTTCACCCGGCTTCGGCTTCGCTGGACTGACCTGTACCGTATCCACCACCTGGGTATCCGCACCGGCATAATACACCAGCACCCGGTCGGATGCCTCCAGTACGTAATCCCCCATCCCGACAGACGGGTAGATCCATTCGCCGCCCCGCTGCACCGCAAAGCTCCAATAGCCCTTATACGTGCCGCTCTCTATTCCGTTGATCGACGAGACATAGCTGCCAAAAGAAGATTCTGTGATCTTCAGCGGAATATTGCCAGACTCGGCGAGCTTCTTCAGTGCTTCCAGTGCATTATACGCCTCCAGCGTACCGTCGATGACGGGTCCCTGTGGACCTTCAACCGACAGATAAGCCGCTACATTCTTGGGAGCGATCTTCAATGACTGCGTATATTTCGCAACTGCAGGGGCCTTCCCCGGAGCGTAGCCGGTCACAGCAAGCGTATAATCACCTGCTGGAATTCCTCCGGTAAAAGCGGCAATGCCTTTTGCATCTGTTGTGACCGTATGATCCCCAATCGTCACCTGTACCCCGGCAGCGCTTGAGGTTACCGGACTGGAAGTGGCTGTGGAATTATTCCATACCCATGTTTTTTGGGTGACCGTGACGTTAAAAGCTTCACCCTCTCTAGGCTGCACCTTGGAAAGGGCTACTTGATCTACAAGCTGTGTATCGCTGCCAGCATAATAAACCAGCAGCTTGTCCGACTCCTTCAGCTTGAAGTCTTTCATGCCTACATCGACGCTTGCCCATTCACCGCCGCGCGAAACGGCATACATCCAGCCATCATACCCGCCATAGGTCCCGGCAGAGATGTTGCCGATACCCGTAACATAGTTACCGGAAGGGTTCGTAACCGGCAGGCCATTTGCCGCAGCTACTTTGTCCAGCGCCTCGAGTACATTTCCCGCATACGCGCTGCCCTGGCCCAGCGTCTTCTCAGGGCCTTCGATCGTGAGCGGCACATAGACTAGCGGATTCTGCGGTGCCGGTTTGGAAAAGTCATACAGTTTGCCGTTCGTTCCACCGCTGAACAAGCTGTAGGCCACCAGGGCCTGGAGTCCCTGCTCCGTGGCCAGCACATTGGCGCTGCCGCCTTGATTATGGGCAAAGGCACCACTCTCCAGCCGGAAGCTCAGAAGTCTGCTGATTAGATCCGCTTCGTTCTTGGTGAACTTGTCACTGGTGGGGTCTATGCTATAAGAAGACAGGGCAATGATGGCCTGGGCCACACTTTCGCTGCTGTCCCCGTAACCTCCGCTGGCATCCTGTTTGGCGGCCAGCCAGGCTACAGCTTTTTGTCCGGCTGTCGTAACAGCTGCTTCATTCTTATGAGCAGAAAGGGCAGTCAGGACGATGGCCGTCATATCCGGATCGCTCGCTCCCGGGAACAGAGCGAAGCCACCGTCACTGTTTTGCTTGGATAGAATTTCGCTTAGCAACGACGACTGGTTCCATTTGGCATCGCCGGGAAGCGTATAGCTGCCGGAATCCAGTGCGAGCAGCGCATATACCGGAGCATTCAGCGACTGGCCGCTAATTTTGTCACTATTGTAGATGCGCTCCAGCAGATTGTACCCTGCCCCCGAACCACTTCCGGCAAAATTCGCCGGATCCCCGCCGGTCGCCCGCACGGCAAGCACAATTCGTGCATAATCCGTAACGTTCGGGAAAATGCCTCCCGCAGCCTGCACCTTCTGTGCAAGCGATTGGGCATAGCTCTCCGGCACCCGGTAGCCCGCCTGGGCCAGGCCGATCGCCTGCCACTCCGAAGTCACACCGCCGCTGATAATATATTCAGCAGCTGTATACGTTGCCTGCGAGACCGATACCTGTCCCCCGGGAACTGCTGCAGTTAGTGCCGCTGCTGCTTCTCCGTCCGCAGCATGGTCAGCCGCATACACAGCGTCTGCAACACTATTCGTTACCTTGTTAGCGGAGGCTCCTGCCGCAGCAAAAGCCTGTCCCGCCGGAACCACAGCGGTACCTGTAATCGAAATAAGCAGTAATAAGACCAGACCAAATACAAAAGACTTGGCAGAATACAATGTCTTCATCGTCAACCTCTTTCCTTTTTACTGAAATGGATTGTAGTGCACAGCAGGGGATGACCCTAACAACATAAAGACCGCCCTTGTTCAGGGCGGCCCGGAAAAATACAAAGTGAAGGTTCCGGCTCCTAAGCTCCGGACTCCATCCATCTGCATATGTTCCGCATTCTTACCCCACGAAGAATAGAAACGTTCACGAAAAAGGCAGGTCTCCTGGCTTATGCCTCATTGCTGCTCTTGGCCTTCCCATCCTTCTACCGGACAGTGGCCGCTCTAAGAGCCGCTCCGCATTTACAGTGGCGGGACCGCGCCGGATTTGCACCGTGCTTCCCTTTTAAGCCGATTCTGATTCTGTGAAGCAGAACCGGCACCTTCTCCATAACCTATTAAATTTTAATATCCATAATCATATCCAGTATTCCCTTGTATGTCTATAGACAAGCTTTTTCATAGTGGACGTAGGTAGCCCAGCAAACTTTCAGAAGGATTTAGTATGTTTCTAGCTTTTGCAATTATGGTTAGTTTCTTTGTACGTCATTTGTTAATGCCTCGCCTGTAGAAATGGTAAAAACACATGTCACTAAAGCCAAGTGGTCGGGATTTTTTAAGGGGGATTCTATGCCAAAACTACACGATCAGAATTTGACATCTTCTACTTATATTAATATTGATTTTATATACCACATCAAACAAGTTAACCGCTCCATCGTTATAGCTAAGTAAATGAAAATCCGATAGAAATAATTTCTTATACTTCATAATTGAGAAAAAGACTGATACACCTCTATCAGTCTTTTCTGTTTAACATTGTATTCAACTAATTATTCTTCTGCTTTGCAACTTGCATACCACCGATGATAAACATGAGAATCCCAATTACTGCTAGAATAATCCGAACTAAAAATGGACTCAATGAAAACACAGCTTCACCCTGCCAGACCACTCCGAACAACCTTTCATCCAGCCCCACAATCGCCAATAATGGCTTAAGAAACAAACACAGCACTAATAATACTATCCCCCAAATAATATTGCTGTTCATTGATTCAAAACCTCTTTTCCAATTCATTTTAACTTGGTCACTTTGGTGTGAAACTGTACAAATAATTTAGCGGTATTTAATTGATTAACAAAATTAGATAAATTATCCACTCCATTTAGTATATCCT
>NZ_LVWH01000236.1:0-20571 GCF_001909045.1 Paenibacillus sp. P3E
AAATAAAATTGACAGGAAAGAAGTAGCACTTTACAATGCAGATATAGGTTAATCATTTCTACTATTTAGAAGCTTTGATAGCTTTTAACACCAATGATTATTAAGTGTTATTTCAAGGGAGGATGCATAGTGATGAAAGCAACAGGAATTGTAAGAAAAGTGGATGAACTGGGAAGAATCGTGATTCCAATTGAACTACGCAGAACGATGGGAATTGACATAAAGGACCCGCTCGAGATTTTCGTTGATGGGGAAAAGATCATTCTCAGAAAATATGAGCCTACCTGCATCTTCTCCGGCAGTGCGGAAAACCTCATTAACTTCAAAGGCAAAATGGTCAGCAAAGATGTGCTTGACGAATTGATTGCCAGCTTCGACCACATATAAACCAGTAACCAGCAGCATTACATTTTAGACAAAAGGGACCGTAGGGCGTACACCATAATGGTGGCTTGCCCTACGGTCCCTTTTGATTGGTACAGCAAGAAGACGGCCTCCCGCAAGCCCTGTGGCTTTCTCGTAAATCAGCTAGGGGCGGGGCCCTCTCCACTGGATTCCAGCACATGTTCCAGCTTCATTATGAAGGCCTTGTATTGCACCAAACCCAGCTCAATGCACAGCTTCTGGTGGGGACTGAGTTTGCCGTCCAGCTGGTTCATCTTCTGTTCCAGATCGGTGTACATGTCCCGCTTGTTTTGGAGGCCTTCGCGGAGCAACGTATCCATGGTTTCTTCATCCGCCATATCCCCGAAGTAGAGATGCATCAGAAAGTCCGAGCGCAGCACTTCTTTTTCCGCAGGTTGAACCAAATAGCTCCGGAAATGCTCTTTACCTGCCTCTGTGATGGTGTACACATTTTTATCCGGCTTGCCTTCCTGCCGTACGGCTTCCTTAGTAATCAGGTTCAGCCCTTCAAGCTTGCTGAGTGTAGGATAGATGGTGCCAAAGCTGGCATCGAAGAAAAAGGAAAAGTACTCCTCGAAATGCCGCTTGATCTCATAGCCTGAGTGTGGCTGTTTGCATAGAATTCCGAGTATTACATCTTGTATATTCATGAATATCTGCCGCCCCCCTGTTGGAATCCATTGACGAGGATCTGAATTATATATCAAAACGAAATATAACATATTGATATACTTATCACAAGCTGTACTGGCATGTACATAGACAATACCTTCTGCTATCCTATATTATAGGGTGTAAGATGGAAGCATACTGCCTGCAGAAGGCAGCAACTACTGAACCATAGAGAAGGGTTGGGTCATCTCATGAGTACGAAATTGAAGAAACCGGAAGCGATCATTTTTGATATGGATGGAACGTTGTTTCAGACCGAAAGTTTGCTGTTACCCGCTTATCATAAAATGTTTGATGTTTTGCGGGCAGAGGGGCTATATTCCGGGCCTACTCCACCAGAAGAGCTAATGCTAAGCAGCCTGGGCATGGTGCTGTCACAGATCTGGAAGAATGTGATGCCGGATGCCGATGAGGCTGTTCACCGACGCGCAGATGAGCTGCTGCTGCAACAGGAAATTGAGGGACTTAAGGCAGGCAGCACCCTTCTGTACCCCAAGGTAACCGAGACGCTTACGGCACTGCATGAGCGTGGAGTCAAGCTGTTCGTAGCGAGCAACGGGCTGGAGGATTATATTCACAACGTTGTTGTGGTGCATAAGCTGAAAGAGCTGTTTGAGGGTCTCTACAGTGCAGGCGGACAAGGTACCGCTACCAAAACCGATCTGCTGCGCATCCTGCTGGAGGAACATGGTATTAAAGAAGCCTGGATGGTCGGGGACCGCTCCTCGGATGTGGAGGCCGGCAAAGGCAACGGGCAGACGGTCATCGGCTGCGCCTACGCAGGGTTCGGAGGCCAGGGTGAGCTGAATGGCTCAGATGTCATTATCTCCGCATTCGATGAGCTGATCGGACTTTACGATAACAGCACGGAGTAAGCTAAGTAATCCATCCAGCTGGCAAGACAGTCCAAATAGTCAAAGGCAAATCCACACGGGTGTCATTATCGCCGTATAACCGGCGTTAAGGGCACCCGTGTTGACGTCTAAGGGATATCCCTTCGAATACAGATTTTCGGATAAATCCCGAAATTTCAGCGGTGCAGCGGATTTTGCGTTGTACTCTCAGGAAGGGAGAGGGACACTGCATCTGTACACTGATCTGATGTACTAGGACAAGGTGCATCCGCGCTGTAAATTTATTTTTTATTGAATGAACAATCCTGCCTATTTCATAGTCTTTTCTCTATATAGACTTGAGAGGAGACTTACAATGAAACGTATCATAGAATCTGTTATGCAGCGCGCGACGATTATTCTGGTTTGCGTCCTGCTCATCTTGGCTTGGGGAGCGGTATCCGCCTATCAAATGCAAAGAGATTATCTCCCCGGCATCAATAACACCACGTTAATGGTATCCCTGCGGGCATCCTCCTACCAGGCAGATCAAGTCAGACGCGATATTACAACCCCTCTGGAGGAAGCCATCCGCAAGACGAATGGACTTACCAATCTGGAGACCACCTCGTACGATGGCGGGCTCCTGATGAATCTGTATTACCCGATGGATTACAATATGGAACAAGCGGAGAATGCGCTAAAACAAGCGTTGAATGATGCAGCCTTGCCGGACGGCGTTAACAAGCCGGTGGTTACCCGCTTGACCTCCAGTACCTTCCCGATTCTGAGCTACAGCCTGACAGCTGCGAGTGGCCAAGTCGATGATCTGACCCTGCAATCCTCCCTGCAAACGGATATTGTTAACCAGTTGAAATCCGTTCCCGGAGTGGCGGATGTGCAGACAGTCGGTGGGGCGAATAAAGGATACGTCGTTGCGCTTCGGATGAAGGAACTGGTGGCTAACGGCATGTCTGTGGACGATTTTAACAAATCTATTCTACTGGATCTCCCCACCCTGCAAGGCAATATTGCCAATGTCAAAGCTTCCTTTCCCATTCGAGTAGAAGGCTGGGATCTCACGGAACAGCAGTTGAACGGCCTGGCGATTAAAAATAAAGATGGGGACAGCGTCCCCTTATCGGCTGTTGCATCAGTATCCCAGTCGCTGACCGATGTCAAAACCGTCTCACGGACCAATGGGAAAGCCAGTGTGCTTATTAATGTCATCAAGACACCTACGGCAACCATCACGGATGTAGCCAAGCATGTGAGAGATCGTGTCTCCGGAATTTCTGCTGTAAAAAACGGTGATGTATCGATGAATTTGCTGACGGACCGTGCGCATGACTTGAACAACTCCCTAAAGGGGCTAATTCGCGAGGGTCTACTGGGCTGCCTGTTCTCCATGCTCTGTGTGCTGTTCTTTTTCCGTAATGTGCGGTCTACTCTTCTGATTGCCGTATCGCTTCCTATTTCGCTGCTGGCTACGGTGGCTGTGCTCAAATGGATGGGCGTTACGCTCAACATCTTGACGGTTTCCGGCCTGATTGTGGCCATGGGACGGATTGTGGACGATGCGATTGTGATTCTGGATAACATCTACCGCCGCGTACAGGAAAATAAAGACAAGCCTGTACTTCATATCTTGGCTTCTGCAGTAGTAGAAATGCTGCCGGCCATATTCGCTTCTACGGCGACTACCGTTGCCGTCTATGTTCCGATTGCCTTGGTTGGCGGCATCATCGGCGCTTCCTATTCAGGCTTTGCCTGGTCCGTAGTCATCGCGCTAGGGGTATCGTTCCTGGTTGCTATGCTGGTCATTCCGTCCTTCGCCTTTATCGGCTGGAGAGAGCCGAAGACCCAGGCGGTCACGCTCGAACCCTTGATGAAGCCATTTCTTATGTCCGCATTGAAGCACAAAAAAACAGTCATCAGCCTCTCACTTCTCCTCTTTGTCGTCGCCGGGCTGTTCGCTGCACGGCTTCCGTTCAGCCTGCTGCCAAGCACGGCCAGCGGTCAGGTAGCGGTCAAAGTGGAGCTGCCGAAAGGAACGCCGCTTTCGGAGGTGGATAAGGAAGTCAAAAAGGTGGAAGATGTTCTCCATAATAACGCCGGAATCGCTTCTTATTCCGCTACCTTCGGCTCTTCGTTCACGCCGCAGGCGGACGATGTTTTTGACCAAGGCGGCGGATTTATTCAGCAGCCCAACATAGCCAATCTTTCCATCCAATTAAAAAACGTAAAGGCGGTCAATACGTTCATACCCGCTTTGCAATCGGATCTATCCAGCCTGTCCGATCGGGCTGCTATTACGGTAACCAATCAGAACATCGCAGGCGATGATTCGACGATCAAAATCATGCTGATGGGCGCAGATGAGCAAACCCTGGAGAAGGCCGCTGATCAGGTCCGAACCAAACTGGTCAATATCCAGGGACTAAGCGTTTCCGGTAAAACGGATATGACCAATGGCATTCCCAAGTTCGCCATCGTCATGGATCGGGAAAAAGTGCAGCAGGCAGGCATTAAAGAGGCTGATATGAACAACCTGCTGAAACAGTACACGACCAAGGGGAAGGATTTTGATATTATGACATCAACAGGAACAGGTATCATTCCGGTTGACGTATACATCGATCCTGTTCAAACGAAATCTGTCAATGATAAGACATTGCCCGTCTATACACCGGAAGAGGTGCTGGCTTCTCTGTCTGCGGAGACCTTTACCGGAAGGGGCGGTCAAACGTACCGGCTTGATCAATTGGCCTCCATTCAGAAAAGCGATGCGGTGTCGTCCATTCAGGAACGAGACGGTCAGCCTTTCGCTGTGGTGAGTGCGCAGATCATTTCCAGTGACATGAGCAAAGTGTCGGGTACCGTAAATCAGACTTTGAAGGAGCTGCAGCTTCCGGACGGGGTGACCTACTCCCTGGGGGGCATTACCCAGCAAGTCAAGCAGATGATTCTCGAGATGGCTATAGCAGTAGTTGTATCCATACTTCTCGTTCTGCTTATTACCAGCTTTGTCTTCAAGGGCTGGAAAGCACCCTTTGCCGTATTGATCAGCATTCCTCTGGCTTTATCCGGTGTGGTGATCGCCTTGTACGGGGTCCATGGTCAATGGAATCTTGCCGCATTGATTGGGATATTGATGCTTACCGGTATCGTAGTAACCAATGGAATAGTTCTCATTGATAAAATTGAACGCAACCGTAAAGATGGAATGAGTCTCCGGGACTCGGTTGTTCAGGGAAGCCTGTCACGGGTACGGCCGATTATGATGACAGCAGGCACTACAGTGCTTACCTTGATTCCCCTTGCCTTATCCCATAGCGCCGATACCGTCATTTCACAGGTGCTGGGTATTGTGGTGATCGGCGGGATGGTTACCTCCACACTCAACAGCTATGTGGTCATCCCGATTATCTATGAATGGATGCAGGGCAAAGCGGCCAAGAATGCCGGTCACTCCCTGAATGGAGAAATAGTGTAATTCTATAGCTGTACGTAAACACTATAAAGAAGAGGAGGGGTTTCAATGGGCATAACTACATGGCTTGAGCAGTATGGATATGGCCTGATTTTTATGGCCTTGTTTCTTGAAATGCTTGCCTTGCCTCTTCCGGGTGAAATGATGATGAGCTATACGGGTTTGTTCGTGTATGAAGGAAAACTGAATTTAGTGCTTAGTATGATCTCAGCGAGTGCCGGTGTAACTGCCGGCGTTACACTTTCTTACTGGATCGGCTATAAGCTGGGTCAGCCTTTCCTGCGCAAGTATGGACATCGTGTTCATTTGGGGGAAGAACAGCTGGCAAGAATGAATGTGTGGTTTGAGAAATATGGCGACAAGCTGCTGTTTTTTGCCTATTTCATACCCGGAGTCAGACATATTACAGGATACTTCTGTGGCGCAACCCGTATGCCCTTCCGAAAATATGCGATATATGCCTACTCAGGAGCCATTTTTTGGGTCTGCCTGTTCATTTCACTCGGTAGAGTCCTGGGACCCAAATGGGAAATTTATCACCAAAGTGTAAATCGCTATATGATCATTTTTGCGATAGCTTCAGCTTTGCTGACCGTGATGATTTATGTTCTGAAGAAATACAGACAACGACTGCTGTCAGGTTCTATCGTTCTGCTTACCAAGGGCATACATCATTTTCACTCGCTGGGCAAAGTCAGATTCCTGGTGCTGTCTGCGTTTGCAGCCCTTGTCCTGTTTGTTTCCTTGATGCTGGGCTTGATTCAGGACTTCCTGGCCCATGAATTTAATCAATTTGATGAGGTTGCCACTTACATCGTACGATCTCTTTTTGGGCCGGATTGGCACAATCTTATGAATCATCTCACCCAGCTCGGCTCGATCTATCTGTACGGTCCTTTGATTGCCGCAGCTGCTATTTGGATCGTTGTGGGCGCGCGCGAAAAGCTGCTGGAGCTCTCCTTTTTGTTCTGGGTCGTCATTGGCGGGGAATGGCTTGACGATGGCTTGCGTCTGCTTTTTCACCGTCCGGGTCCTGTTGCCGCCGGATTCCAACTCTTTAATACCTTCCCCAGTGAAGAGACCTTGACCTCCATCACGGTATGCGGGTTTTCTGCGTTCTTAATCCTTCGGCATTATAAGAATGGACTCGTTCGGGTACTGGTAGTTGCAGCCGTAATCTTCATCTGTCTACTGATTGGAGTCAGCCGGATCTATCTTCAAGTTCAATTTCCCAGTGACGTGGTCGCTGGCTATGTATTCGGCGGAGTCTGGATCAGTCTGAACGTACTGCTGCTTGAGATCCTCAGGATGCTTTCCGCGAATAAAAGGTTTGCCGCCTGAGGGGAAGGGAATGATTTATGAATCGAATTCAGTTATGGCATGATAGTGACAAAGCTGCCGTTCCGGTAGGAGTTGAACATAAGTGGTAGATGCTGAGCTTTATCATATTATCCACGGAGCCAAGGACGGGAATCAGGAAGCTTTCGCTGAGCTTGTCCGCCGTTACAAGGGTCATGTTTATCGTTATGCGGTAGGGATGTTAAACAGTCGGATGGATGCTGAGGATGTCTCCCAGGAGGCATTTGTCAAAGCTTTTTATTCCTTGTCCGGCTTGGATAATGAATATGCGTTCTCATCGTGGATGATGACCATTGTATCTAACCTGTGCAAGGATCGGCTGAAAAAGAGAAATAAAGAGCAGGACTTCAGAGATGAGCCCGATGAGTGTATAGCAGATTCAAGCGTATCCGACCCGCTTGCCAAGTTGTCTGTAGAGGAGAGCTTGGCCAGGCTGTCCGTTGATCACCGGGAGGTCATCCTGTTACATGATGTACAAGGTTACCAGTATGAAGAAATCGCCAAGCTGCTGAATGTTCCCATCGGGACGGTCAAGTCCAGATTATTCACGGCACGGATGTCATTGCGTAAAGAATTAGCAAAGGAGGACCAGGAATGACCTACCATTTGGAGGATCAGCTGTCAGCTTACATGGATGGTGAATTAACAGTAGAGGAGAGACAACAGGTCGAATCCCATCTGGAAAGCTGCGAGTCCTGTCAGGTCCTGTTGGAAGAATTATTATCGGTACAGAGTACCGTCATCCATGCATTCGGGAGGATTCAAGAACCGGAGGATCTGGAAATACGGGTATTACAGGCGCTCTCAGACAAAAAGGAACGGGCAACAGCAGAAAAGGGCTGGCTTTTAGTTCCGCTTGCAGCTTTCGTTTCCCTTGTTATTCTCTGGTTCGCCGCCGGTGCTGTATTCGCAAAAGTGCTGCATGGATTCTTGAAATTAATGATCGCCTTGGTATATATGGGGTCGCATCTCCTGTCGGGCGTGCCTGTCTTATCCGGATTGACGGTTCTACTGTCCTTACTTATCATTACGGCTTCTGTATACTCACTGCGGCGCCTGCTTCAAACGTCAACCAGTTGAAAGGGATGAAAAACTTGAGAAGGACTCTTTATACGTTATGTTGTTTTGCGCTCCTCATGCTCCTTATTCCCGGTATGGCGTCTGCAAGGGGGATCTTTGAGCATCAGAATATATCCGTACCTGTAGGGCAAACCGTAGATGATGTGTACGTCGTCGGGGGCAATGCCGAGATTTTTGGCCAAGTGACGGGTGTGACGGTTGTCGTGAACGGAGATCTCCATCTGGGCAGTACTGCTGACATTAAAGGGCTGGTTGTAGTGATAGGCGGTCTGGTCAAGCAGGATCAGGGAGCGGTGCTGGGTGATGATATCTATAACATTTCACTGGATACCTCCACTCAAAACAGCCTGTTGATCGGAGGGGGGATTGCACTGGGTTTGTGGGTGCTGCAGCTCGCCGCCAGTCTGCTGATGGTCTTGATCCCTATCTTGCTCAGGTTGGCCGGTAAACAAAAAATAGCCGCATTTACAGATCGATACCCTCTATCCTCCGTCAGACGATTGCTGGTAATCGGATTCTTGGGCACTTTGATCCTCGCAGCGTTAAGTGCACTGCTGCTGGTCACTGTAATTGGCATCCCGGTTATTATTCTGCTCCTGCTGGTGATGGTGATTGCCCTGGCATTTGGATCGACAGTAGTGAGTTTCCGGATCGGTGAGCTGTTTCACGGAGCTGGACAAATGTCAGATTGGATGAAAGTACTGGTTGGTGCAGCTATCTTAACTGCGTTCGTTAATATACCTTTTGTAGGCTTTATTCTTTTCGTACTTCTCCTGATGATCTCAATTGGCATTAGTGTACAGTGGATTTTCAGAAAGAGAGTTAAGCCGTTATCATGAAAATGAACAGTTAGAACAATTTACTATTTGGAGAGCCGGTGTTACGATGGGGTGGAGTTGAGGCATATAGGGGTCAATCCCTGCAATGGCTGCCAGATAAATAATTGAATTCCATGTGCGCGCTACGGCAAGGAAGGCGAGACGTATGACATGGTTGACGGACTGCCGAAATACAAGCAGGAGATCATGGATTTGTATGGACAACCTGGAGCCTGACGGATCCACACCTGAAGGAGTCATTAACGGAAAAGTGAAGGATCTCTGGAATAAAACGATTCCCAAGCTGATCCTTTCGGAGACAGATGCTGAATTCGACAACACCTACAACGATTTTATCGGACAGATGGATAAGGTGGGTACGGAGAAGGCCGAAAAAGTCATGTACCAGCGCCATTTGGAGGATATGAAGAAAAAAGGGGTTCAATAATAGACTTTGCATGTTGGGGGAACCGTGTTTTTACACGGTTCCTTTTTGCTTCGGAGAGTCTTTTCCATATTTTAATAGTATCGTGTCTGGTATAATAACGAGATTGGAGAGACAGCGCTAACGCATAGCGAATATCAGCATTACTTGTACAAATTCAATTTACTATACATATTACGGAGGGATATTTATTGTTGGTGAGCACAAAACTTCATATCCCCCATGTGCGTAAATCTCTTGTATCCCGGCCGAGGCTGATTCATAAGCTGAATGAAGGAAGAACGGCCAAATTGACACTGGTTTCCGCGCAGGCTGGATATGGGAAAACCACAGCGTTAAGTGAATGGGTCAAACAATGCCACAGCGTTGTGGCCTGGGTGTCACTGGACCCGCAGGATAATGATTGGATTCAGTTCTGGAGTTACTTCACCGCTTCCATTCAGGAGAGAGAGCCGGGGTTTGGCTTGGGGGTTCAATCCCTGCTTGAGATAGGGCCATCAACGTCTTCCGAGCCTGCAATCATAGAACTGCTGAATGACTTGAACGGCTATCCCCATGATCTGGTCATTATTCTCGATGATTATCATGTGATTGAACTTCCAGCTATCCATCGGTCCATGATCTATCTGCTAGAGCATTTACCACCTCATATTCATCTCTATATTGCAAGCCGTACAGATCTGTCCATACCGACCGCCAGGCTTCTGGCCAAAGGTGAACTACATCAGATTCAAATGCAGGATTTGCGTTTTCAATTGGACGAGGGACTTATCTTTTTTCGCGAAACAACGGATTTAGGCTTATCCCCGGAGCA
The DNA here is from genome assembly GCF_001909045.1 of Paenibacillus sp. P3E. Taxonomy (NCBI): domain Bacteria; kingdom Bacillati; phylum Bacillota; class Bacilli; order Caryophanales; family Paenibacillaceae; genus Paenibacillus; species Paenibacillus sp. P3E. The sequence goes on from NZ_LVWH01000236.1 coordinate 9,920, forward strand.
AGTGAAGATGCTGTTCCAGCAGACGGAAGGCTGGATCAGCGGCTTACAGCTGGCAGCTCTATCTTTGAAACATAGTGAGAATATTGCGGATACCCTTCAGCAATTCAGTGGTCATCAGCATCATATTTCTGATTATTTGCTGCAAGAGGTATTTGAACATCTGCCGCAGCAGACACGTGATTTTTTATTGGATACTTCGATTTTAAACCGTATGAACGCTTCATTATGCGGGGCGGTAAGCGGTCAACTGGATGCTCAGGCACAATTGGAAAGACTGGAGCAAATGAATCTATTCATTGTCCCTTTGGATGATCATAGGAAATGGTACCGGTATCATCATTTGCTCTCTGATTTTCTGCAGCAGCAATTGTTCCGAATGGACCCGGACCGATGGGTGCAGGTGCATATCCGCGCAGCAAACGAGCTGGAGCATCTGGGATTTGACGAAGAAGCGGTAGAGCATTATTTAGAGGGACAACAGTTTCAGGATGCCGTCCGGTTAATTGAGAAAAATTTACATATGCTAGTACAGACAAAAAGTGTGGTATTGATCCGCTGGGTCTCCGTGTTACCAGAAAACTCCTTTGCAGAGAAGCCGATGATCGAATTGTTTGTGATATCCGTCTTATTGGGCGTTGGAGAATGGACAGCAGCATTCCTCAGAGTGAAACAAGCTACCATCCGGTTCCAAGCTTTGGAGGGAAAACTGGCTGAGGTGGAATGGAAGCAGGCCATGGGCAATATCTACTTTTTCCATGCGATCACCGCTTATCTTCAAAAAGACTTGGAACAAACGTCAGCCTATTTCGGGTTGGTTGAACAGTATATGCCGGAGGGAAGTTTCTTTCAAACGGTGGGCCGCAACAGATACCAGGGCTATGATTCATTCGACAATCTGCTCTCACATATCAGCGATCTTCAGGCAGCGGATGCTTTTCTGTTGAGATGGATTACACTGTGGCAGAGCAAGCAGGAATACCCTTTTCTCGGCTTCTTATGTGCCTCTTACAGCAAGTTATTGTATGAGTGGAACCGGCTGGAAGAGGCGGAGCGGGTTGCTGCTATGGTGCTTGGGCGCCAGGATATGTTGCCTTTTGCGCGGATTTTGATCCAAATATCCATTAGTGCTTCAAGAATCCAGCAAGCCACTGGGAATCCGAAACGGGCCACAGCGCTGTTAACCGAGTTGAAATCGCAGATTAACTCTCCGGATAACGAATTATTTATGTACAGAATCGAAGCGGAACAGGCTTGTCTGTCCCTACGGCAAGGCTCGGTGCAAGATGCTGAGGCTTGGCTGCATAGATGCGGTATGGCCCATACGGATGAGGTTTCGCTGAACCGGGTCTCAGAGTATCTTGCTTTTGCCAGAATACTGGCTGCTTGTGAACGGATGGAGGATGCACTGTACCTGCTGGAACAGTTAATTCGCATGTTGGATAAGGAAGACCGTCTGCGGGATCGGATTCAGGTCCTCATTCTGCGCAGTATGGTACTTCAACGCTCTGGTCAATTGGAGGAAGCGTTGCTTCAGTTAGAGACAGCCCTGCATTTGGCAGAGCCGGAGGGGTATATCCGCAGTTTTATAGATGAAGGCCCTGCGATGGCTGAACTGCTGGCGGTTTATGCGAAGAGGCTGCAAGTCAGTCACTTGCGAGACGCCACCCTTGTTTCTCTTGGTTATGTACAGCAACTGCTCCAGGTTATACAGGTCACGAGCCAGGTCGTCTTACCCGCTGAACAGCCTCGTAAAGAATTACTGACCGATCAGGAAACGAAGGTCCTATTATTGATTGCGGGCGGATTGACGAATAAGCAGATCGCGTCAGATCTTAACATCACAGGTGAAACCGTAAAGTTCCATATTCGGAATGTGTACAGAAAGCTTGAGGCGAACAATCGGATACAAGCGCTGCAGCGTGCCAAAGAATTGAGTATAATGGATTAATTATCCTATATTTTTTGCCCGTACCTCCCCAAATGGGGAGGTACTTTTTTGCATAGAAAGGCTTATAGTGGGAAGAACGCAATGAATAATGACACAGTGGAGCTTGGAGAACGGAAGTATTTGTGAGAAATATATGAAGTTGAGAAGCGTTGGAGGAGAGAATGCGATGGATAGGGTGTATCAAAAAGGATTGTCGATTTTCCTGGTGTTGTTAATGGTAATGGGTGGAATCTCAGGAGTTATTGCACCTAGCGGAGGGACGGCTCATGCTGCGGGGAGTTTCGCTGGAGGAGATGGTTCAGCAAGCGATCCTTATCAGATCGCAACGGCGGATCAGCTGAATGAGGTTAGAAATCATTTAGACCCAGGTCTATATTTTAAATTGATAGCTGATATTGATTTGAGTAGTTATGCAAATTGGATGCCGATAGGAGTGGAAATTTATACTGCTAATAGCTCCGGCGGGTTTACGTTTCGTGGGAACATGGACGGTAATGGATATAAGATCACAAATCTGAAAATTGATCAACCTGTTATTGTTACTGATGTCGGATTGTTTGGAAGGTCTTCAGGGAATATTACCAATATGATTCTGGAAGATATTGAGGTGAAAGGAACTAACCCATTGGCATCGGGTGGCTTGTTATCTGTAAACTACGGAACCATCAGCAACACTTACGTCACCGGAAGAATCGTGAATGGAATTAATTCAGGCGGTTTAGTTAATGAAAACTACGGAACCATCAGCAACAGCTACGCGTTGGTAAGTGTTGCTGGAGCTGGAACAATAGGTGGACTGGTTGGTAATAATAATAGCAGCGGAAGCATCAGCAACAGTTATGCCACAGGAAGTGTTACTGGAGCTGGAATAACAGGTGGACTGGTTGGTAGAAACGATGGAACCATTATCAATAGTTACGCCACAGGAAATGTGAGTGGAACTAGAAATTATCTAATGGGTGGCTTGGTTGGTTACAGTTCAAACCTAAGCGGAAGTAACTTCTACGATATCAACACCACAGGACAGACAGATACCGGGAAAGGTACGGGTAAAACAACCGCAGAAATGCAAGATCCAGCCACATTTAGTGATTGGGATTTCAGCAGAGATTGGTATATGCTTTCAGGTCAATATCCTCAATTATGGGCGTTTATTGCTTTGACACCAGGAGCGAATGCTGGAACAACGAAGTTAACCGGCGTAGCAAGTGGGATGGAGTATAAAGTCAACACAGGCTCGTACACGCCGATAGTGGATACAAGTGTGGACAACATTGTAGTCGGAGTAGGCGATAAGATTTATGTTCGAGTCAAGGGAAGTGCTCAACCGGCCTCCGCTGAACAAACGCGGAGCGTAAGTGCTCAGGATATCAAGATTGTAACTATCCAATCAGCAGCAATTGATAGAGTGACAGTGCCGGTAACAGGGGCAACGCCAGTTGCGGCAATAGCGGACACACCAGAGTACACAGCGGCAATAGCTTGGAACCCGTCAGATGTGACCTTTGCCGGAGCAGTCAGTTATACGGCGACGGTTACAATTACTCCAAAAGCAGGGTATACCTTAAAGGGAGTACCAGCGAATTTCTTCACTGTAGCCGGAGCAACAACGACAAATGCAGCGGATTCGGGCGTTGTGACTGCCGTATTCCCGGCGACGGCAGCAGCGCCTATCACGACGGCGGCGATTGATGGAGTGATAGCGCCAGTAGCAGGGGAAGCTCCAGTTGCGGCTCTAGCACCCGCTCTAGAGTATACGGCGGCGATAGCCTGGTCTCCGGCAGCTGCGAAATTTGCTGGAGCAGCCAGCTATACGGCAACGATTAGCCTGACGCCCAAACAGGGGTACACCTTAACGGGAGTAGCAAAGGACTTCTTCAAGGTAGCGGGAGCGACAACGACAAATGCAGCGGATTCAGGTGTTGTGACCGCCGTATTCCCGGCGACGGCAGCCGTGCCTATCTCAACCGCAGCGATAGCGGGAGTGACCGTGCCGGTAGCCGGAGAAGCTCCGGTTGCGGTACTAGCGGACACAACAGAGTATACAGCGGCGATAGATTGGACCCCGGCTGATGCGAAGTTTGCAGGGGCAGAAATCTATACCGCGAAAATCAGCCTCACACCCAAGCTGGGGTACACCTTAGCGGGAGTGACTAAAGATTTCTTCAAGGTAGCCGGAGCAACAACGACAAATGCAGCGGATTCAGGCATTGTGACCGCCGTATTCCCGGCGACGGCAGCGGTGCCTATCTCAACCGCAACGATAGCGGGAGTTACAGTGCCAGTAGCAGGGGGAGCACCGGTTACAGCTCTAGCACCCGCTCCAGAGTATACGGCGGCGATAGCCTGGTCTCCGGCAGATGTGAAGTTTGCAGGAGCAACGATGTACATTGCGAAGATTACGCTCACGCCCAAGCCGGGTTATACTTTAGCCGGAGTGGCTAAAGACTTCTTCAAGGTAGCCGGAGCAACAACGACAAATGCAGCGGATTCGGGCGTTGTGACTGCGGTATTCCCGGCGACGGCAGCCGTGCCTATCACGACGTCGGCGATTGATGGAGTGATAGCGCCGGTAGCCGGTGCAGCGCCGAAAACATCGATAGCGGACACAACAGAATATACAGCGGCGATAGCCTGGACCCCGGCAGATGTGAAGTTTGCCGGGGAAGTAAGCTATACAGCGAAAGTTACCCTCACGCCCAAGCCGGGCTATACTTTAGCCGGAGTGGCAAAAGACTTCTTCAAGGTAGCGGGAGCGACAACGACAAATGCAGCGGATTCGGGCGTTGTGACCGCCGTATTCCCTGCGACATCAGCGGTGCCTATCACGACGGCGGCGATTGATGGAGTGATTCCGCCAGTAGCCGGTGCAGCGCCGAAAACATCGATAGCGGACACGGCAGAGTATACTGCGGCGATAGCCTGGACCCCGGCAGACGTGAAGTTTGCGGCAGCAGCCAGCTATACGGCAACGATTAGCCTCATGCCCAAGCCGGGCTATACCTTAGCCGGAGTGGCTAAAAACTTCTTCAAGGTAGCGGGAGCGACAACAACGAATGATGCGGATTCAGGCGTTGTGACCGCCGTATTCCCTGCGACGGCAGCGGTGCCTATCACGACAGCGGCGATAGCGGGAGTGGTGTTGCCGGTAGCAGGGGGAACACCAGTCGCAACTGTGCCAGAGACGGCAGAGTATACAGCCTCAATAGATTGGACCCCGGCAGCGGCAACCTTTGCTGGAGGAACAGCCTATACCGCAACGATTACAATCACGCCCAAACCGGGTTACACCTTAACCGGAGTGCCTGAATACTTCTTCAGCGTACCTGGAGCAATCACGACGAATACAGCAGATTCCGGTGTAGTAATCGCCCAATTCCCGGCGACGGCAATAATACCAGCGACAGCCGTTCCCATCACGGCAGCAGGGATTGAGGGTGTAACGTTACCGGTAACCGGGGCTACGCCGGTAACAACAGCGACCTACTCACCAGAATATACCGCGACGGTTAGCTGGTCGCCAGCGGCAACCGTATTTGCCCCAGGCACGGCGTATACGGCAACGATCACAGTCACGCCAAGGGCAGGTTATACGTTAACGGGAGTGCCTGCCAACTTCTTCACCGTCGCAGGCGCAAACACCACGAATACAGCAGATTCCGGTGTAGTAACCGCCGAATTCCCGGCAACAGCAACCGTGCCCGACACGGAACCCCCTGTGACAGCTATTCCTATCACAGCAGCAAGGGTAGCGGGTGTAACTGTGCCAGTTACCGGAGCCGTTCCAGTAACAACGGCGACCTACTCGCCAGAATATACGGCCACGGTTAGCTGGTCGCCAGCGACAACCGTATTTGCCCCAGGCACGGCGTATACGGCAACGATCACAATTACGCCCAAGCCGGGTTTTACCTTAACGGGAGTGCCTGCCTACTTCTTCAGCGTACCTGGAGCAAGCACCACGAATACAGCGGATTCCGGTGTGGTAACCGCCGAATTCTCGGCCACAGCGCCTGTGATCACCGACATGGGCACGGGAACTGGCACTGGAAATGCTTTTACACCATCGACCAACAACATCATTACCAGCACAAATGGTAAAATAACGCTTCCGGTAAACCAGGCGGGCGAGGTTAGCTTCGAGGATGGGGTCAAGATTTCGATCCCCGCCGGAGCAGCAGCCAAGGAACTGACCGTATCGATCGAAAAGGTGCTGGAGCCACAAAAGCTTTTCCCGAATAAAGAAATCCTGCTCAGTCCCGTGTACGAGATTACGAAAAACTTTGCGGAGGACTTCAGTAAACCGGTCACATTGAACATTGCGTTTGATCCAGCCCTTGTGACAAGCAACCAACAAGCAGCGGTATTCTACTATGATGAAGTGAAGAAAGCCTGGATTGAAGTCGCAGGTGGCAAGATCGAAGGAAACCACATTATTGTAGAGGTTAATCGGGTAGGAAAATATACTGTACTCAGTGTGGATAAAGTGACGGGATTGCCAGTGAGAGCTCCGGACACGGAGAGTCCTACGGAAATTACCCTGAGGGATGTCGCTGGACATTGGGCAGCAGCAAGTATCCAGCAAGCGCTAAGCATGGGAATGGTTAAGGGTTACCTGGACGGAACATTCCGGCCGAACCATTCGGTGACGCGTGCGGAATTCGCGGTGATGCTGATGAATGTGCTGAAGCCACAAGGCGCAGGAGCGCGATTGACCTTCACGGATACAGCAACAATCGGACCATGGGCGCAGAGTGCAGTTGCTCAGGCGGTGCAAGCAGGCATCATTACAGGGTATGAGGATGGCGGTTTCCGTCCGAATGCAGAAATTACCCGTGCTGAGATGGCGGTTATCCTCGCCAAAGCATTGGGTGTGACTACCGAACTCAAGACTGTAACGGGCTTCGCCGACGATAAGGATATTCCAGCGTGGGCGAAATCCAGCGTGGATTTCGTGAAGGAAGCGGAAATCGTGCAAGGGAAAGGGGAGAATGCGTTTGCTCCTCAAGACTCTGCTACAAGAGCTGAGGCGGTGACGGTTCTGTTGAAATTATTGGCTCAACAGAAGAAATGAATAAGGGCAACATCGCAATATTTAGTTAAAGGTTGATAGTATTATCCCCAGAACAACAGCCCCTTCCACTTACCTGTGGAGGGGCTGTTGTTCTGTGAGGAACACGCGCTACACCTCAACCGTCGCTAAATACGCCAGTGGTCATAGATCTTTGGAACGGGCGCCATTTGGGCGACCATGCTCCGCTTATAACATCATAGATATGGGCGTGAATCTGATCTTTGCTGACGAGCACATTGACGGGGTGAACATAATAACACGTGCATTATACACATAGATGAAGAAGCAATGTAAGTAGTACATAACTGAGGTGAAAGATAATTATCTAACGTGAACTTGTTCAGCTTTACTTGAGTTTATCTGCATAAGCGGAATTCAAAAGGCTGAATAAAGTTCTAATCCTGAATTGGAAGCTAGATCTACTATAATCTGTTCCTTTTTCATTGGCTTGTATGTTTTCCAGCAACAAATCAGTGATAAGGGACAGAACGAAATGATCGCAGTGGGTAAGGAGATCATTCACCGCTATGATGAAGCCAAACCGATGAAGATCAGCTGAAGCAAGTATGGATGAATCTGCTCAGCAACAGCATTAAGTTCACGCCTGAAGGCGGGAAGATCCGCATCAGTATAGTCAACAGTGCAGCAGAAGTACTTGTCACCATCAGCGATAATGGCATCGGGATTTCCCCGGAAGAGTTCACCGCCGTATTCCAAAGATTTTACAAAATAGACAAGTCGCGAAACACAAGTAACAATGGGAACGGTCTCGGACTTGCGATCGTTAAAAAAATGGTCTCCCTGCATCAGGGGAGTATTGAGGTGGACGGTGCGATTGGAGAGGGAACGACGATGATCATCAGGTTACCCGTACGCCAGACATGATGAAATCCTTGATTCCCGGTCCGTTGCCGATCTTCCTCCGTAACCCAATTGCATCGCTGTAAGGAATTTTTGTTAAAAAATGAAATACAAGTGGGTGGACTTCTGCAGAATGTCCAGCCACTTTTTTTTTCCTCTGGAGCGGGTGAAGACCACGCGGCCTAGCCGTTTTTACATGGATTCGATACCAAAGTGAAAATTTTATAAGTATGGGATGAATTTACTTCATTAAAAACAATCATTATGGAGATATTATCATTCGAGGAAAACATTTTAAGGAGGATGTCAATTGAAAAAAATTTCAGTAACGATTATGTCGGTATGTCTCATGCTATCTGTTGCCTCGGCGGTACAAGCAGCACCTAGTGAAACCCAGGTTAAACATGAAAAGAAGCTCCATGCTGAGAACCTTCATAAGGAAAAAATGCATAAAGAGCATGAAAAGAAATTGCACATGAAGCAACATGAGTCCAAAGGAATCAAAGCGAAAAGCTCTGAGGGGAAAATCATTAAGGAAAAAAGCCTGAAAGCAAAGGGAACTAAAACAAAAGCAACCGAACTGCCAAAATCCGGTTTTGGCGGTGCAAGCGAACAAACGGAATAGAAGGATGAAAGAGGGCGAATCACTTCTCCCTCTTTCTTTTCTACATATGAGAAAAAGGGCCGCCAGCTCCGTCAGAAAAGCCAAAGATTCTGGAGATCAAGGAATCGGTTCCCCAAGTGAAATATTCGGTCATTTTACATATTCAATACAGGTACATGGTCTGTTGTATGAAACATGCTCCTCGAAGTTTAATGTCTGTTTGTGCCCACTCCTTATTTGTTTTTATGGCATAACTTATTGTATCTCTGGTCTTACCCTGTGAATAAGTTAAATGACAAGCTATATTATGAAAAAAACGATGTTCTGTTCGATAACCAGATATGATAAAAAGTAAGAGTTGGAGGGACCGTGGTTATATGAAAAAGTTGAGTATCCCTGCAAAAAGAAAAAAATTAACAATTGTACAAGTGATTTCGAACTACCCAAAGGCTCAGCCCGTACCGTCCATTAAAGGGGGGACTGAGAAAATTGTGTATGAGCTGACGGAAGAACTGGTTAGACGAGGGCATAGAGTCTTTTTATTTGCAGCTTTGGGAAGCAGGAGCAAGGCAAAGCTCATCACCTATCCCAAGGGGCTTCGGCACGAGAACCTGGCAAGATATGTACTGAATAAATTACCCGACAGTACTGACATTATCCATGATCATACATTCCGTTCCGCACTTGGCGTAACTAATCCAAAGATTCCAACCGTATGTACCGTGCATATTCCGGTCAAGCGGCGAGTCAAATACCCTGTATATGTAAGTAAACGTGCCCGCCAAAAGATGGGGAATAACAGAGGCACCTGCGTTTATAATGGGATAAATACGAATGAATATGAATTTAGCGCAGTGAAACATTCATACTTGTTGTTTATAGGCAGAATCATTCGCAACAAGGGGATTCTGCAAGCCATTGAAGTTGCTAAAAAGACCGGGAAAACGCTGATTATCGCCGGACCCGTTAAAGCTCCTCAGTTTTTTCAGAGAGAGGTAAAGCCGCTCATTCAGAAAAATCCTCATATTCATTATATTGGACCCGTAGGAGGGAAAGTGAAGCAACGGCTGATCAAACATGCGGAATGCGTACTATTCCCGATCCTATGGGACGAACCATTCGGACTTGTCATGGTAGAAAGTATGGCCTGCGGCACACCGGTGCTGGCGTTCAGAAGGGGTGCTGTGCCGGAAGTGCTATCGGGTTTTCCAAATCTGATCTGTGACAACGTCAGGGAGATGGCACTAAAAGTTAGAGAGAAGAAATATCCATCCCCGAACGTGTTGAGGAAGTATGTACTTCAGCGTTTCACAAATAAGAAGATGACTGACAATTATTTAAAAATATATCACGACGTTATTCAAAGAGAATCCATTGCCGGATTAATGAGGTGACAAAACGAAGAAGGGAAAAGGATAGTTAACATCAATCCAATTCATAATTGAAAAACGGCATGGGTCCAATCCAGGAGTCATGCCGTTTGTTTTTCGCCGTTTATTTACGGGATACTATAGGTAGAGAAGAAATGATTTTGTTGTAAATTCGGATTAACAGGTTTGGAACAGGATTCAAGCGGGCGCGCATTGTATACACCAAAAAGCTGATTAATGCGGCGAGTGCTGCTGAGCCTGCAATATCTCCGGGGTAGTGTACTCCCACATACACACGAGCAAATCCAGTTAAGCATGCCAGTACCAAGGCTACAGTTCCCCATTTCCGGTTTGTGAACAAGAGACTGAACGCAAGCGAAAAAGCGAGCGTGGAATGATCGCTTGGAAATGAAGCATCCGCATTGTGTGGGATCAACTGGTGTACAACATGGAGTACAAATGGACGAGGTTGATTGACATCAGGAGATATCCATACAGTTGCTATTCCTAGAGCAACTACTGCGGACAGAAGAGCATAGAATGCCGACTGCTGCTGTTGTTCCTTATGAGTGAACCATAAAACACCGATCATAGCGATCATTAGCCATATAATATCCTGTGCAAAAAACTCCATTAAATCATCAATAAGATCCCATTTCCCAGCAAAGTGATTTATGATTTGAAATAACTGATAGTTCATTAAGGTTCTCATCCTCGCTTTTCTATTTTTATTTTAAAATTATAATCTGAAATTATTAATGATCTCTTAAATAAATCTTAAAAATGGATACTAAC
>NZ_LVWH01000237.1:0-20072 GCF_001909045.1 Paenibacillus sp. P3E
TTATAAATTCATATATGTAAGAATTCAGCTTGCCTTGCTGCTAAGAAAATTAAACACCATTCGATATAAACTTTCAATGGAGGAGGGTTGAAGGTTGGTAGTAAATTTATTAAATTAATATATATATGATTTCAATATGTAACGTCAGGAGATTGTTCATGTTAAAAGCGAACGGGGAACCGAAATTCATGGCGCTATATGAAGCGCTGGCAAGCGAAGTGCGGTGGCGGATTATGGGCTTGATTGCCGATAACGAAATGAATGTAAAAGATATTGCGGCTATGCTTGAACTTAGCCCCTCCATCGTTACCATGCACATAAGGAAACTCGAGCAAGCCGGATTAATCGGGAGCCGCAGGGTCCGTATAAACGGAGGGACGCACAAAATATGCTTCCTCACACAAAAAAACATTGAGATCGAACTGCCTTTCGCCAGCCGGGCTACGAAGAGCAGAGAACAAACCATTTCAGTCGGTCATTATACCGCATTTGAAGTTCATCCTACTTGCGGACTTGGCACGCACGAGAAAGAAATCGGTGTTTGGGACGATCCGCGCTATTTTCTCGACCCCGAGCGGGTTCATGCTGCCATTTTGTGGTTCGGAAGGGGCTACGTAGAGTATAAAACACCTAACTATCTGCTTCCTGATCAAACGCCAGAGGCTATCGAGATTTCAGTGGAAATGGCTTCGGAAGCGCCGGGCCTGCGAGATTATTGGCCTTCGGACATCCGGTTCACGTTTAACGGTGTCGCACTTGGAATATGGACAAGCCCGGCAGACTTCGGAAGAGCTGCTAGGGGAATATATACACCGAAATGGTGGCATCGAAATGTGAATCAATACGGACTATTGAAGACGATCCGCATTGACGCTTCAGGTACGTTTATAGATGGAGAGTGGATGTCGGACGTAACTGTTGATGATATCAAGCTAAAGGAACAATTCTGGACCCTTCGTTTCGCGGTTGAAGAGGATTCTGTAAATGTAGGCGGATTGACGCTCTATGGGGCCGGTTTCGGCAATCATGATCAAGATATTGTAATTCGTGCATACCTTAGCGAGTGATAGACAGGTGTGTATATTATTTTATAATGATCAATTTCTACCATTCCGTTCATTAATGAACAAATCGCAGGGTATTAACAATAGGCAAGGTCTTTAATATCTTTATAATAGACGTGTACACATTAAAGTATCCATTCATCATAAAAATGAGGCTGAACATGATTTCATCTATGAACAGAAAGAAGGACATAATAATGAAAAATGAACAACTCAGCAATAGTACCATTTTCCCGTTAGGAGAGAAGGTACAAGCATATTTTACAGGTGACGCTTATCTGCAAATGGTGTTTACAGATCCAGCGCCTCTGAATACCGTGATCGGCAATGTAACCTTTGCTCCAGGAGCCCGCAATAACTGGCATGCTCATCAGGTTGGACAGGTTCTGTTAGTTACAGGCGGCAATGGCTGGTATCAGGAAGAAGGCAAACCCGCCCGTTCACTCACAACTGGTGATGTGGTCAATATTCCGCCTAACGTGAAGCATTGGCATGGTGCGACAAAGGACAGCTGGTTTGTGCACCTGGCTATGACCCCAGGAACCACGGATTGGTTCGAAGCCGTCGATGATGCATGGTTTGATGAATTGTAGGAAAGAGGAGGTTGGACCTGTGGAATATATCAAATTTGGCCATACAGGAATGGACGTATCGCGGATTTGTCTGGGGTGTATGAGCTTTGGAAGTGTACTGCCAGGATGGCATCAATGGGTACTTGATGAGGATAACAGCCGCCCTATCATAAAAAGAGCTCTTGAGCTCGGGATTAACTTTTTTGATACAGCGAATGTCTATGCGAATGGAACCAGTGAGGAGATTATTGGACGGGCTCTAAAGGATTATGCGAACCGGGATGAAATTGTTCTCGCCACAAAGGTCTGGGGACGCATGCATCAAGGTCCAAATGGTTCGGGGCTGTCCCGTAAGGCTATTATGAGCGAAATCGACAAAAGCTTGAAGCGGCTAGGGACTGATTATGTAGATCTCTACATCATTCACCGCTGGGATTACCATACGCCAATCGAAGAAACTATGGAAGCCATGCACGATGTAGTGAAGTCCGGGAAGGCCAGATATATCGGCGCTTCTGCCATGTTCGCATGGCAATTTCAAAAGGCGTTACATGTAGCGGAGAATAATGGCTGGACTCGTTTTGTATCCATGCAAAATCACCTTAATCTCATTTACCGGGAAGAGGAAAGGGAGATGATGCCGCTCTGCAAGGACTACAAAATTGCTGTGACACCTTATAGTCCACTGGCATCAGGAAGACTGATCCGCGATTGGTCGGAAAGCACCCATAGATCCGAAACCGATCTCATTCAAAAAGCCAAATACGATTCGAGTGCAGCTGCAGACCGTCTGATCATTGAACGTGTGGCGTCACTTGCAGAAAAACACGGTGTACCCCGCATTCATATTGCTCTAGCCTGGCTGCTGCAGAAAGAATCTGTAGCTGCTCCTATTATCGGCGCGACGAAGCTATCGCAACTCGAAGATGCAGCAGGTGCTCTGTCGGTGAAATTATCCACGGAAGAAGTTTCATTCCTTGAAGAACTTTATATTCCGCATCCAATAGTTGGAGCGCAGTAAATGAATGAACGCAGCCTGGGAACGACATCATAAGGATGTAGTATACATCTCAGTTTCCCGAGGAGGATTCTTGTATGGCTCACCAGATGAGAAGGAAAGAAGCTGCCTGGAAGTCACGAAAGCAAGAACAGCATCCCCATGGTAAAATCAAATCGCTTAAGGTTTTGTCCAGCGAATATGAAGAGAAGCATACTACTTTGTAAGGGAAGAAAGACTGCCAGGAGAGTGCGCTGGCGGTCTTTTTTCATTAAGTCATTTCGGGACTGAAAAGAAATCGCTCCAGGGCGATTTCTTTTTTTGTACTTTTATCAAGTGCAATGACTAGATCATGCTATTCCTATGACTTGAAAATGAAGGTTTGGCTAAATGAAAGTGTACTACAATGTGGAGTGAACAGAGAGCTTGAATCTGTATAAAAAATAGACAGGAGTGCGGATGTATGCAGTACACCAATCCCGTAATACCGGGCTTTCATCCTGACCCCAGTATTTGCCGTGTGGGCGAAGATTATTACTTAGCCACAAGTTCGTTTGAATATTTTCCAGGCGTCCCTATCTTTCATAGTAAGGATCTGGTTCATTGGCGGCAGATCGGTCATTGCCTCACTACAGAGCAACAGCTTCCACTAACAGGCGCATGGAGTTCAGGCGGAATCTACGCACCAACCCTCCGGTACCACGACGGCTGGTTTTATATGGTGACCACCAATGTTAGCGGAGGCGGTAGTTTCTTTGTCAAGGCACACAATCCCGAAGGACCCTGGTCGGAGCCCATACAGGTTGCCCAGAAGGGCATCGATCCCTCTCTATTGTTTGATGACGACGGCCGTGTATATTTACAGTCTCCAACGACTGGTGTTGAAGGCGACGGCATCTATCAATGCGAGATGGATCTGGAGACCGGAGGCAGACGGTCAGAAAGCCGCTTGATTTGGAAAGGTACGGGGGGGGCTCATCCCGAAGGTCCGCATTTATATAAAATCAACGGACTATATTATCTGATGATCGCCGAAGGGGGAACCGAATACGGACACATGGAAACGATTGCAAGAAGTAATCAACCCTTTGGACCCTTTGAACCCTGCCCCCATAATCCAATTCTTACGAATCGAAGCATGGGAAACGGCATACATGCAACGGGGCATGCGGATTTAATTGAAGCTCATGACGGAACTTGGTGGGCTGTGTGCTTGGGGATAAGAACGGTGTCTTACCCTATGGGACATCATCTGGGAAGAGAGGTGTTCCTGGCACCTGTCAATTGGACATCTGATGGATGGCCCGTGGTAGGTAATAATACGCATATTGAACCAGTCATGGATGCTCCGAAGCTTCCTCAAGTGTTGTGGCCGGATAAGCCGCCCAGAGATGACTTCGATGATGAAAAGCTGGATATGATGTGGACTTTTTTGCGCAACCCTGCTGGGGGGAGCTGGTCATTGACGGAACGCAAAGGTTATCTTGTCCTCTATGGACAAGCGGCATCCTTAGATGAGGTTGGGACTCCTGCTTTTGTAGGACGTCGTCTGTGTCACTTTTCCTGCAGGGCTGTGGCTAAGCTGGAGTTCGAACCACAGCATGACGGGGAAGAAGCGGGATTAACAATGTATATGGATGAAGAGCATCATTACGATCTGGCTATAAAATTCATTCAGGGCCGCAGGAAGCTGATCTTCCGGCGGACAGTCGGCTCCATGCAGATGGTAGAGCTACGTGATTGTCCCGAAGGAGCGATTGAGCTCCAGTTTCAAGCGCTGCCTGAGAAATTTGTGGCTTCATTCCGATCTTCACAAACGGGAGAAATAGAAATGGGATGGGGAGAAACGCATCTTCTCTCAACTGAAGTCGCCGGCGGGTTTGTGGGAGTAATGGCTGCCATGTATGCAATCTCTGAAGCGCAGAACCCCGCTCCTGCATCATTTGACTGGTTCGATTATGAGCCATTCCAATAGGATACATGGTTCGATGTACAGATCAGCTCTTTCTGTCTGAACAGGCCTTAGTTTTCAGAGAATACAGGCCGCACTTGTGGTTCTTGCATTTTACGAAATGCTTTCGGGGTCATGCCGAAGCTTTTTTTGAATTGGCGTGTGAGGTAATTGCTGTCATTAAAACCACACTCGTAAGAAATATCCGTTATGGAACGGTTTGTCTGCTTAAGCAGTGTGCAGGCACGTTCCAAACGCAGCCGGTGAAGATAAGCAATCGGTGTCGTCCGGTAATACGACTGGAAAATCCGGTTTAAATGTCTGACAGATATGTCAGATTTGGACGCAATCTCCTCCAGAGTCACTTGTTCCAGGTAGTGGTCCTCGATGTAAGAAATTGCACTGGCCAGATGCATCAGACTGTTGGCTACGCCGTTCTCCTGGTGGTCATATTGCCTGGACAGATATACAACAAGCTCCATGAACCTGGAAGCGAGCATGGTCTGATACCCTTGTTGCTTCGTTTCATATTCTATAATCATAACCGAAACTAGAGCTGTGACATGTTCAAGGCTGGCTATCGACATGTTCAGTTTGCTTTTGTACGGATTAATGCTGCGGTAGAACGGTTCCAAAATGAAAAGCGCCTGATAACCATCCAAGGACCGTAAATCCGGTCCGGCAGACTTCAACATATCCGGCTTGTACATGATGTTGCAAATCTTGAATTCGTGCGGGGCCATATAGGCATGATGGGTCCCGCCGTTCAGGACAAATACATTCCCTTTCTTGATAAATGATTCTTCATTGTTGACGATATGTGTAGCATGACCATTTAATACGATGACCAGCTCAGAGAAATCGACATGTTTATGGAGGGACATTTCTTCTTCATGTCCTCCATACTGAATGAAAAATGGAAACTGTTCGTCGGTCGTAAACCAGTTTAAATATACATTGCTCAAAATAATACCACCCAATCCATTGTTGTTCATGTCTATATTATGCTATTTCGTGACTTGATTATCAAGGTTTTCACTAGGACCAAAAGTTAAAATAAAGACGAAAACAGTCACTCTTAACACACCAAAAGGGGGAAATGATGACCATGATTCAAAAATTGCCCAAGACCTGCGGAATAGCACTTTTAGCAAGTGCACTCCTTCTATCAGCAGGCTGCAGCAGCTCGAAAAACAATTCTGCGAATACCGCAAATGACAGCACCGGTAGTGATACCAGTCCGATAACATTTTCATTTTTTGGAGCGGATGCAAATCCGAACTGGAATAAAATGCAAGATGATGTGGGGAAAGAAATCACCGCAAAAACCGGAGTAACCCTTAATGCCGAATTTGATGTGGGCAATGGCGGAGGGGACAGGATCTCTTTAATGGCTGCCAGCGGGGATTTTCCAGATATCATCTACGCCAAAGGTGAGCTTGGCAAACTGGTGGATGCAGGAGCGATTATCGATTTGACGGATCTTATCGACAAATACGCTCCACATATTAAAAAGGTCATGAGCAAAGATATGAACCGTATGAAATACAGCAACGAAAACCAGGCCATCTATTCGATACCCACCAACACAGGTGTTGACCAGCAGTATTTTGACGTTACGGGCGGTTTTGAAGTTCAGCTTCGTGTACTCAAAGAATTAGGATATCCGGAGATTAAAACCGTTCAGCAATTTGAAAGCGCCCTCAAAGAATATGTGGCTAAACATCCGACAACCGATGGGCAGCCGACGATTCCGTTATTGCTCAATGCGGATGGCTGGAAGAGTATGATTACCGTAACCAATCAAGCTGCGGCGACTACGGGTGGTGCAGGTGACGGTGAATACTATGTGGTTCCGGAAACCTATCAAACCATGCTGCACTACAAACGTCCGGAAGAAAAAGACTACTTCCGCTGGCTGAATCATATGTATAACGAAGGACTACTGGATAAGGATTCTTTTGTAGAAAAGGATGATCAGTATAAATCAAAAATCTCCAGCGGGCGAGTACTCGGTCTCACTTCTGTAGAATGGGAGTATGGAGACGCTGAAAATGCTCTGAAATCAGCAGGTAAAGATGAATATTCGTATGGTCATTTTCCGGTGACTATGGGCGAGCAGTACAAAGATAACACCCTCCAGGCCATCGGAGTTGACGGTTATGGTATCAGCATTACTACAGCCTGCAAAGACCCGGTTCGCGCCATTAAATTCATAGACTGGTTATCCTCTGATGAAGGTCAGGTACTGCGAAATTGGGGGGTGGAAGGCAAACAGTACAATATTGAGAATGGAGTACGTGTGATCCCGGATGAGATCCGCAATCAGAAGGTGAATGATTCAGCCAATTTCGGGAAACATACAGGCATCGATCTATATACAATTTTCGGAGTCCGTTATGGAGACGGTGTAAAGGACTCAACAGGCAATTACTATACTATGAACTTCCCGGAACAAATCATCGCGAGTTACTCGGATGCTGAGAAGGAAGCATTAGCGGCATATAAAGCGACAACGTGGAAGGATCTGTTCCCGGCCGAGGATGAGTTCCCTGTCAAAGAATGGGGGGCACTGTATAACATGCAGGTTCCGACGGATGGAGATTATCAGGTCATTTACCAGAAGACCCAAGATATTGTCCACAAGCGCATTCCGGAAGCCATTCTCTCTAGCCCAGCAGACTTTGACAAAATATATGATGCATTCCTCGACGAATTGAACAAAGTTGGAGCAGAGAAAATGGAGAAGGAATATACCGAGCTGGTGAAAGCAAGAGTTTCACTTTTTACCGGCAAGGATATTAAATAACACAAGTAAGCATATGCAAGACCCTTACCTGTATTGAGGTGAGGGTCTTTATGTCTGTATATCTTCAAACCTCCAGAGTGTTCTGAAGCTTTGAATAAGTTAATAAGTGGATTTCAAGCATTTGAACTGTTAAGATAATATTTACGTTATTAAAGGTTATAGGAAAATGAGGACAACGGAATGATGAAAATTTTTAGGCATAAAGCTTATTTTATCGGAATACATGTTTTATTGTTTATTTCCTTGTTTGTGGCACTATACGCGTGCTCCCCGTCCATTCGGGTTAAAGTTAAAGGAATTATGGATCCTCCGGATAAAGTATCTATAATTGCCCATCGCGGCGCTTCCGGATATGCTCCTGAGAACACAATGCCTTCCTTTGAGCTGGCGCTTGAAATGCAGTCGGATTATATTGAACTCGACATTCACTTAACCAAAGATCATATTCCTGTCGTGATTCATGATGAGACCGTCAATCGCACAACAAATGGCAAAGGGTATGTAAGAAACATGACTTTAGCACAGATTAGACGCCTGGACGCAGGTTCATGGTTCAATGAGGCTTATCCGATGTTTGCCAGAGAGAAATATGCAGCGACACCCATTCCCACACTTGATGAGGTATTCGACACTTTCGGGAAAAATATCAGCTATATCCTTGAAATCAAGGACTCAACTAATGAGACTAATATTGAATCCTTATTAAACGAATATATTATGAAATATGATTTGAAGAATGTGGTGTCCATTCATTCATTCAGTAGAGCCAGTTTACGTAAATTTCATACAATAAATCCGGAAATTCCGCTCTATCAACTCGTTTGGAATGATTATTCCCAGGTGAGAGTCTCAGCAGCTTTTCTGAAGGATGTGAAATCCTACGCTGTTGGAATTAGCCCCAACTTTCAGGGAATCACTTCGGCTTATGTGGCGCAGTTGAAGAGGGCCGGACTCAAAGTGATGCCGTATACGGTGAATTACCAGCTCAACATGAATAAAGCCTATCTATGGGGTGTGGACGGGGTGTATACCAATTTCCCTGACCGTTTTCTTGAAGTCATTGAAACGAACCGAAAGAATGCCCAGTGGTAAAGCGATGGCCCTTACAAGCTGCTGAAGACGATATTGTGCAGCTTACGCGTAATCGCCATCGTACCGGCATCTTTTTTCTGGACCATAAACAGTACGGTCAGACCATCTTGAGGACTGTTGCTGAAATATGCCCCCAGCCAACCATCCCAGCCGTATTCGCCTTTGCCGCCGATAAATCCGGCTTTTCCGGTGTCGGTCATGACGCGCATCTGGTTGCCGTAGCTGTGCCCCTGCAATGAATGCCAAGTATCGAAGCCTTTTTGCTGACCATCCGTTAAACTAGCCGAGGTCATATATTGAACGGTTCTAGGCTTAAGCAATTGAACGCCATTATAGCTCCCTTGTTTCATAAGCATCGTTGTAAATTTTGCGGCATCGTCAATCGTAGAGACAAGTCCGGCACCGCCCGACTCAAATACCGGTTCACAGTCCATATGGTGGTTGATGCCCAGATGGCTGTCCGTGTACACCTTCAAGCCGCCTTCACCGTCATCCTGATAGACTTTCGCAAGACGGTTTCTTTTTTCTTCAGACAGCCAGAAACCGGTATCGTTCATTTCCAGCGGCTCCAATATTTCTTTTTTCAAAAATTGCCCGTACCGCATGCCGCTAACCGATTCTACAATAGCACCAAGGACGTCTGCCGACGTTCCGTATTGCCAGTAAGCTCCCGGCTCGAACGACAGGGGGCCTTGACCCAGGCGGTTTGCGAATTCCATTGTGCTCATTGGATTGTCACTATGTAAGCGGCTGTCCAGTTCCTGGAACAATATATCTGTCTGCTGTCCGGCTGTGTCGGTTCCGCCGTATACCAGTCCTGATGTCATATTCAGCAAGTCGTGAATGGTGACATCCCGGCTGACGGGTACCCGTTCGCCGTTTTTCTCAACCCGTTGATTTTTGAAACCCGGAATATACCGGCTTACAGGATCGAACAAATCGATTTCGCCACGTTCCAGGAGCATCATAACGGCTGTGGCAGTAACCGGTTTTGTCATCGAGTATAGACGGAAAATCGAATTTCTTGAAATACGGCGTCCCGTTTCGAGGTCGGCCAAGCCATCTTCATGATAAAAGACTTCGTTGCCGTCCTTGATTACCATAAAGTTCGCGCCGGCGATTTCCTTGTTATCGATACTTGCCCTCAGCGTTTTTTTCAATAGGTTGGTTATGTTTGACTCCAGCATATTTCTTAAGACTCCCTCTCCTGATAAGTTCCCTTAATCAAAACTAACTTTATCACTGGCTAAAGTGAATATTAAACGCTTTTGGGCAGATTGTATAGTACATGGATTATAGGCTTCTCTCTAAAAGGGCCCCGACTTGCTTCGCCATCTCATGCGGCGGATACGGCATCCCATTCCTAATCCACCATTCGATGACTCCAACGTACGCTGTCCCTGCATATTGCAGCATTACTTCATCACTTAATCCTGCGTTCCTATCGCTTTCCCTGTCAATCTCACCTTGGAATCCTTTCATAAAAGAAGCAAGAAGCCGCGTCCTAAAAGAGGATGGTGTTCCTTTACTTGCAAGCATCGTTGAAAAGAACAAATAGTTTTTCTCGAAATATTCAAAATAAGGTACAAGAGCATCCACCCAATTCAACTCACATGCCCAGGCGTCCATCTCCCCTAATTCATTAATGTGTATTTCTATGAGCTGATCCAGCAAATCAAATTTGTCCTGATAATGAAGATAAATAGTGCCGCGGTTGACATTTGCCCGGTCTGCCAGCTCCTGAATGGTAATATCATCAAAATTCTTTTCCATCATGAGTTCAATAACAGCATTTTTTAAAGATTCTTGGGTTTTGAGAATTCTGCGATCCACTTTTCCCATCGTAAATGATCACCAATCTTTCTTAGATCATGAATAGTTTTGATAGATTTGTTTATAAATCAACAAATAACGTCTTTTTGATCATTGAACATAGACTTTTTACTTATATAATAATGGACATGAGTTGATTAAACAAACTATTTTGGTTATGCGGAAAAATGAAAGGGGGAGGAGATCATGACTGACACAACGAAATAACTTAAGCTAGGAGTGTTTTTTTGGCTAAACCGAATAAAATGCTGGTTTTCATATTAACCTTAGGTGTATTCGGTATCATAAATACCGAGATGGGGGTTATAGGGATATTGCCTTCTCTTGCTGCCCACTTTGGTGTGAGTGTATCCAAGGCAGGGTGGCTGGTGAGTTTTTTTGCCCTGGCCGTTGCTGTTTCTGGTCCAACAATGCCGTTATTATTTTCAGGGATCAATCGGAAGCTGGTCATGCTGCTTGTGCTTGGCGTTTTTCTGCTTGGGAACATCGTATCCATATTTACAACTAACTTCACCATTGCATGGGTTGCCAGAGTAATTCCAGCTTTTTTTCATCCGATATATTGTTCATTGGCATTTACAGTAGCTGCAGGCTCTGTTGACATCAAAGATGCCCCAAAAGCTGTTTCTAAAGTTTTTATTGGTGTATCTGCAGGTATGGTAGCTGGTGTACCCATCGTGAGTTTCATTGCTAACTCCGCTTCCATTGAAATGGCACTGGCGTTCTTTGCACTTATTAATGCTATTGTATTTATCGCAACACTACTATTGGTACCATCTTTACCTGTTCAAGAAAGACTTACTTACGGATCTCAAATCAGAGTATTAAAGAAATCAATAGTTTGGTTTTCTATTATAGCTGTTATTTTATTGAACTCAGCCGTATTTGGTGTGTATAGCTATCTTGCTGAATATCTTAAGACGGTTACAAATATGTCTGCAAATTCAATCAGCATAATGTTAATTCTATTCGGCGGGGCCAATATTATCGGGAACGTTGCAGCAGGGAGATTACTTGCAAAAAATGCGAACAAATCAGTCATAACTTTCCCCTTTGCTTTAGGAACCGTTTATATTATTTTGTTCCTGGTCGGTCAGTTCAGTGTACCAATGGCTGTTCTCACTGCAATATGGGGGGTATTGGCAGGAATCGGGGGGAACTTCAATCAATATTGGATTAGTTCTGCAGCTCCGGAAGCCCCTGACTTTGCGAATGGATTGTTCTTAACATCTGCCAATCTAGGAACAACAGCTGGTGCAGCTGTAGGTGGATTGTTTATATCTAGTATGGGTACACAATATGTCGTATGGGTGGGAATCCTGTCCTTGATATTGAGTGTTGTAGCCATTTCACTTAGAAACTACTTTGCAGGAGGGTATTTATGAATAAGGTTAATGCACGTGCTACATTCAGTCCAGAAGGACCATTCAAACTGATCACGATAGAGCGCAGGGATCTAGAGCCGCATGATGTCCTGATTGAGATTAAGTTCGCAGGTATCTGCCATTCTGATATCCATACAGCTCGTGGCGAGTGGGGGCCGGTTGAGTATCCTCTTGTTCCTGGGCACGAGATCGCCGGGATTGTCACACAGATAGGTTCAGAAGTTAAAAAATATGCGATTGGTGACCGTGTCGGGGTTGGCTGTATGGTTGATTCCTGCAGAGAATGTGATAACTGCCATAAAGGGGAGGAGCAGTATTGCCAGGGCGGAATGACAGGTACTTACGGGGCTATAGACAGGTACGGGCAATTTACACAGGGGGGTTATTCCACTCATATTGTCGTAACGGAAGATTTCGTGGTTCGAATTCCCGACGGTATTGAGCTGGATGCTGCAGCTCCGTTGTTGTGTGCGGGTATCACGACGTACTCACCACTGCGTCATTGGGGAGCAGGGCCAGGCAAAAAGGTAGCTGTAGTTGGACTTGGAGGGCTTGGACACATGGCTGTAAAGATCGCTCATGCCATGGGGGCAGAAGTTACTGTTTTATCCCAATCGTTAAAGAAGAAGGACGACGGTCTGAAGCTTGGCGCGCAACATTATTACGCCACGAGCGATCCGGGAACATTTGCTGATTTGGCTGGCTCGTTCGACCTTATTGTGAATACTGTGAGTGCAAAGATTGATATTAGTTCCTATCTTTCGTTATTGGCGTTGGATGGTACTCTTGTCAATGTTGGTGCTCCAGCGGAGCCATTACCAGTTAACGTATTCTCACTTATCGGTCAGCGCCGGTCGTTTGCCGGTTCCATGATTGGTGGTATCCGCGAAACACAGGAAATGCTTGATTTTTGCGCGGAACACCACATTGCTCCTGAAATTGAGATAATTTCCGCCAATCAAATCGATGAGGCTTGGGAACGCGTCCTGGCTTCCGATGTCCGCTACCGGTTTGTAATCGACATCAGCACGATGGAGAATGAATAATCACGAAAGTGGACTTAGCGCTGCGGCCATTATTTTAATATAAGGTTATAAAGAAAGAATCTGCTACGGAAATAGCAGATTCTTTCTTTATAACTAATTCTTACAGAGAAGTTATTGTGTTCAGAATTTTAAATGTTATAATACCCCTAAGGGTATATGTAATTCGTAAATATTAAAAGGAGAGATTAACATGGCATTCAAGATTTCAAAAGAAATCACCCCCCAGAAGGTAGCAGCGCAGCTCAAGAATGGGGAGTCCCTAAATATGCTGGATGTCCGCGAACCTGGAGAATGGAGGGAGGGACACATCGCCGGTGCTAAACATATTCCACTTGGATTGCTGTTAGAACGGCGACATGAGCTTGATCAGTCACAAGAAACGATTGTCATCTGTCGAAGCGGGAACCGGAGCGGCCTGGCTTGTGAGTTGCTGAATGAGAAGGGGTATAATGTTGTGAACATGACGGGTGGGCTTAATGCCTGGACAGATGAATTGGTGCGTGACTAAAGCCGCTACTGAAAGGACAGGTCAATATGATAACACTTATATACTTTTTGACTGGAGCAGTGGTCTTATGGTTCTTACGCCAGATATGGCCCGTGCGTTCACTTTCCTATATTAATGCTCGAGATTGGGTGCAAGTAAAAGAACGGTTAAATTTGAAAATGCTTGATGTCAGAGATGCTTCGGATTATTTGGAAGAACATATTTCCGGCTCAATAAATATATCTTTAGGGCGCCTTCCTTTTGTATGGCACCACGATCTATCCCCGGATGATGGTGTAATCATTCTGTCCAAAACAGGGTATCACAGCAATAAAGCAGCAAGAATCCTCCGTAAGCACGGATTCCGTAATCTATATACAATACAAGGCGATGTTTGGCCTACAAGAGCGTGTTTTCAAAAAATACGCGCAAACAGAGGGAGTCATTGTGGACACAGATTCAATCATTAACATAGCTGTGATTAAATGCGGGCGGAATAGAAAGATAATCTCCCTTGCAGATCTGCTAACACTTCTTCCGGTACTTCTCTAACCTTAACGTCACTACCCAGGAAAAGTATCCAATTTGTCATTTCGGTCAATTCTCCAGGCTTTTTCACATGGATAAAAGTCTTTAGAATGGCTGTGGTCTGGTAAGGATTCGTATATGAAATTGAAATTTTAAATGGATGGTATTTTTTGAACTGGGCAATCGCTTTTGGACCAAGTTCAAGGACAAGGTTGATTTCTTCTTCCTGTTTACTAAGTTTTTCAAAAATCTTTTTCTTGCTTAATCTATTTTTCTCCGGATAGGGGATAATATTGGTGAGATAGTCGACAGGGAAAATTCGCTTCTTTTCTTCTTTTAAGTCAAAGCCTTCAATCAGCCAAAGGTTTTTTTCACGATAAAGGTGCATGAGATAAATGGGGTAGGACGTAATGACTTTCTCTTCCTCGATGGTAATCAATAAATAACTATCCAAAAGGAGGATTTGGATTAGTTTTTCCAGCATGGGATGGGGGAGATCGGAAAGATCAAGCAAGTCAGGATTATTAGGGTTGGTCCCTTCAAAAAATAAGGTTTGATTCAAAAGAAAAAGATCATCTTGCTGGTTTTCTGATATGAGGCCCAGTAGTTTTTCGGATAAAGACTGACGACTTTTTAGATAAGGGAGTTGCCCGTTTCTTGTGGCCATAAAGGCAATAAAAAGCGCTTTGACCTCATCATCGGTAAAGCGGACAACAGGAAGAACAGAGTTGCGCATGACAGAATACCCCCCATCCCTTCCAACTTCTGCGACAAGCGGCATTCCCATGGCCTCAATTTCTCTGATATCTCTAATAGCCGTCGAACGGGAGATGTTAAATTCCTGCATGATTTCAGAAATAGTAAAATGGGCGCGGTTGTTGATATACCTCATGATGATATTGATCCGTTCAACTTTTTTCATGGGGACTCCTAAACAGTATCATTTTTTGACATGATTTAAGGCTATCATATATTTATCAAGTGAAGAAGACAACTCATTTGATGAATCCACAAAAAAGGATGGTTTTGACTATGGCAGATTATTCCCTTGAAGAAAAAGACAGCTTTACCGTGATAGGCTTAGGAACTGAGCTCAAGAGTGATTACACAGATTATGCTGGCATTAACAAAGAAAAGTCTGACTTTTGGCAGGCCGTCAGCCAAGACGGAAGGCTTGATTATCTAAAAGGCATAGCCACCAATGACTATATTTTTGCCGTGAACGAAGCGGTGAATAACAAAATGATGCATTATGCCGGTGTTATGACCGAGGCAACTGCACCAGAAGAAGCTAGGGTTATCCAATTTCCTAAAGGGAAATACCTGGTTGTTAGAGGAGAAGCGGAGACGGCTGATGAATTAAATAATAAGCTTGCCGGCCTTGCCTTTGGTCAAGCCTTGCCGGAAGCCAAGGATTTCGCCTATGTCGGGGGACCTAATACAACGGTGGAGATGGGGCAGCGGGGCGGCTTAGTTATTGGTGAAATGTGGATCCCTGTGGTAAGGAAATAATCTGAACATAAGAGGAGTGCTGGAAATGTCCTACACCGTTGATTTTACAAATGTGTCTACGATTGGCTTGGAGTCTTCACCTGTAGTTGATACACTTGCAGGCTTACGCGCTAATGAAGCCCGTTACTTCATGAACAAATACAAACATGAATTTGAGGTTGTGCCAGCCAGTGAGAGCCAGGATGCTCTTGATTATGTGAACCGGATTTTGAAGGAAGAACGAGATATTGTTTTTGCGGCCAAGCCTTTAGAAACATCACGTTTTCAAGTGGAAAATATCCGGTTTACCTACGTCTTTTATGAGGATGGTCTTGCGCTCAACGTGATGTATACGGTGGATGACTCCAAGAAGCGGGCTGTAGGCTTTAAGCTATCTGAGGGGATGGAGATACCACAGGAGTTAGAAGGGAAGTTTAAGTTTGCCAGACAGAAGTCTAAACTGGCGGGAACAATCCGTGGTTCGTTTTTTGTAATTAAAGGAGAATATTAGAAGTAACGAATACAGGCAAGCCTTGGCAGGATTCCTTAGGCCACATATCAAAAAAAGAACCTGATGACTTCATCAGGTTCTTTAATATTGCATCTAAGCAGACGCGATGATATAATCGGTTTGCATCAAATTTAATATGTATTAGCATAGTAAAGGTATCTTATATTATTAATATACCATGCAGTCAAACTCTTGTCAAATTTTTTTCTCAATTTAATGGTTAGGGGAGATCTTGAATGAGTTCATTAGTTATCGGCTTTCAGGAAGTGGATGATACCCAGCTTCTACTTGTTGGGGGAAAAGGGCTCCATTTAGGAAAGTTATCGAAACTGCCTGGAATACAGGTACCTGAAGGATTCTGTGTTACAACAGTGGGATATCAAAGAGCCATCGAACAAAACGAAATGTATCATTCTTTGTTGGGTATACTAACCATGCTAAATGTTGAAGACCGGGCTCAAATTAGTAATGTCAGCCGGAAGCTTCGACAAATCATCGAAGAAGCAGAAATTCCTTCGGATGTCGTGAATGCAGTTACGTACTATCTTTCCCGGTTTGGAGAGGAGCAGGCTTATGCGGTACGTTCCAGTGCGACTGCTGAGGATTTACCGCATGCGTCTTTTGCTGGACAACAAGACACCTATTTAAATATCATCGGCGTTGATGTAATCCTGCAGCATATCAGCAAATGTTGGGCTTCCCTATTTACGGAGCGGGCGGTAATCTACCGGATGCAAAATGGATTTGACCACAGTCAAGTTTATTTATCCGTTATCGTGCAAAGAATGGTATACCCGGAAGCCTCAGGGGTATTATTTACCGCAGATCCGATTACTTCTAACCGGAAGCTGCTATCCATCGATGCGGTCTTTGGGTTTGGAGAAGCACTGGTCTCGGGCTTGGTATCTGCCGATGGTTATAAAGTACAGGAAGAGAAAATCGTTGAGAAGAGAATCGCAACCAAGAAGTTGGCTATCTATGGTTTAAAAGAAGGCGGAACAGAAACCCGGCAGATTGATCCTAAACGGCAAAAAGATCAAACACTTACTGAACAACAAATTTTACAGCTGGCACGCATCGGAAGGCAGATTGAAGGTTACTTTGGCTGCCCCCAGGACATCGAATGGTGTTTGGCCGAGAATACATTTTATATTGTCCAGAGCCGGCCAATTACTACTTTATACCCGATTCCTGAAACGAACGATCAAAACAATCACGTTTATGTATCTGTAGGCCATCAACAAATGATGACGGATCCCTTAAAACCACTGGGAATGTCATTATTCCAGTTAACCTCTTTTGGGCCCAGGTATAAAGCTGGCGGAAGATTATACGTGGATATCACACAGCATCTGTCTTCTCCTGCCGGCAGGGCCACTTTATTAAATAACCTTGGATCCGATCCGCTGATTAAAGGTGCACTCATGACCATAATAGAACGGGATTTCATTAAACTGCTCCCCGCAGATAATAAGGAATTGAGCCCCAGTAAAAACAATAAAGGGATGCCGTCTGCTGGTCTTCAGCCACAAACTGAAATCGATCCGGCAATCGTTCCTGATTTGATTAAACGAAATCAAACATCGATAGAAGAGCTTAAACAAAATATCCATACGAAATCAGGCTCCAATTTAATTGACTTTATTTTGGAAGATATCCAGCAATTAAAGAAGATCTTATTTGACCCGCAAAGTACGGCTGTGTTTATGGCTGCTATAAATGCTACATCATGGATCAATGAAAACATGAACGAGTGGTTAGGCGAAAAAAACGCAGCAGATACACTTTCCCAATCTGTACAGAGCAATATTACTTCGGAAATGGGGCTGGCACTAATGGATGTTGCGGATGTGATTCGTCCTTATCCAGAAGTGATTGATTATTTGCAGCATGCAAAAGAAGATGATTTTCTGGATGAACTGGTAAAGCTTGAGGGCGGACAGGAAACCCAAGACGCTATTCATGCTTATCTCGATAAATATGGAATGCGCTGTGTCGGAGAAATCGATATTACCAGAACGCGTTGGAGCGAGAAACCCACTGCCCTTATCCCGTTGATCCTGAATCACATCAGGAACTTTGAGCCTAACGCCGGCCATCTGAAATTTGAGCAAGGGCGCCAGGAAGCATTGAACAAAGAACAAGAGTTAATAGATCGATTGAAGCAATTACCGGACGGTGAACAAAAAGCCAAAGAGGCAAAACGAATGATCGACATCATCCGGAATTTCATCGGCTACCGGGAGTATCCAAAATACGGCATGGTAAGCCGCTACTTCATTTATAAGCAGGCTTTACTCAAAGAAGCTGAACAACTCGTTCAAGCTGGGGTTATCCATGACAAAGAAGATATGTACTATCTCACTTTTGAAGAACTTCATGAAGTCGTGCGTACAAATAAGCTGGATTACAAGATCATCAGCCAACGAAAAGAAGAGTACTCATTTTATGAGAAACTAACTCCCCCACGTGTCATTACGTCGGATGGTGAAGCAATCTCCGGTGAGTATAAACGGGAAAATATACCTGCTAATGCAATTGTAGGTTTACCCGTATCTACTGGAGTGATAGAAGGAAGAGCGCGTGTCATTTTAAACATGGAAAATGCCAATCTGGATGATGGAGATATATTAGTTACCACCTTTACTGACCCTGGCTGGACACCACTATTTGTATCTATAAAAGGTCTAGTCACCGAAGTTGGCGGACTCATGACTCATGGAGCCGTTGTCGCGCGTGAATATGGCTTGCCGGCAGTTGTCGGGGTGGAGAATGTTACCAAACTGATCAAAGACGGACAGAGAATTCGGGTGAATGGAACAGAAGGGTATATCGAAATACTGTAGGCAGTAGTTCATCTTCAGGTTTTCTCCACACCATGGAGTATTCGCTTAGAATTGCAGAAAGCGGCCATACACCTCATCAGTATTAAAAAACGTTACTTCCCTGTATGGCCGCATGGAGATTAGCACTCTCACTATGAACATTGAGATAAGAAGTAATTATTTCTCCCAAAGCTCGATCAGCCGGCCTTCAGGATCTTCAATCCAAACAAACTTTCCAAATTCACTAATCTCTATATTCTTGGCAAGAGGTACACCAATCTGTTCAAGATGTTGCATAGTCTCATTTAGATCGTGTACTTGGAAATTCAACATCACTTGTTGTTCGGTTGGAAAATAACTGTCATTCTCAGTAAAGAAAGAAAAGATCGTCTCATTTCCTGATTGGGGTTTAATCACAGTCCCATTCCAATTGTCTATTTCAATCTTCAACACTTCACTGTACCATTTTTTCACAACTTCAAGATTCTTGGTTCTCCAAAATATTCCTCCGAAACCTTTTATCATTGTATCCAGCTCCTGTCTGTCATCAAATTTTTAGTTGTCCGATTTGATATTCGAGATCGATATTCTTCCTCCTTTTTTAATGCCCTAAAAATATATTTTATTTTCTGATGAAATGGAATCTAAAGGAAAACACACAGGAGGATAGGGCTAAGAGGCTGGATTTTGAATTTCTTGCATAAGCTCCGCGTTATAATGGAAAACTTCTGTAGTGCGAATCAACACATTGATTCGATTTCTTAGGAGGTTAAACATTATGACAACTCAGGATCCGCAGGAGCTTCTTAGGCTTAAGCACGAGCAGGACGAGGAAAAAAGACAGTTCACAAATTTTGCCCGGGCTGTCTCCGGCCACGGTGAAGTAGAAGCAGGTCAGGAAAACAGTAAAGACCGGCTGCCTGACGATCAAAACCGTATGAAATCTGTGGAGAACAGACAAAATTAAGGATTAAAATGAAGGGGCCGTCTCAAAAGCCATGAAATGGCTACTTGAGACAGCCCCGCTGTTTTTGAGTTGGATGGACTTGCGCACTTGGTGCGGACGCTCCGCGAACGGACCGTTGCTACAATCGCTGTGCTCTCCAGATTTTATTTATTTCCCGTAGCGGTAAAAATCCGGAGAGCAAGGCGACCGCTACCGCTTTTCCGCAATCAGTCCGCCCTCTCCGCTGTTTAAGCGGGGGAACGTTCCTACAATTCTTTCAAAAATCACAAAAAGAAATCGCCCTTTGGTAAAATGGAAGTGTCGAGCAACCATTTCAAAAAAGGAGCGATTTCTTTGTACATTCAATATACCATGGACCAACTTTGCTTGCCAATGGATCTGGAAGAAGACATTCCAGAAAATCACCTCGTTCGTGTCGTTAACGCAGCCGTCAATCGGCTGGACGACTCCATCTTTGACGCTGCTTATCCCGGCGGCGGCCGCGACAGCTATCATCCTAAAATGCTCACCAAAG
>NZ_LVWH01000238.1:0-19412 GCF_001909045.1 Paenibacillus sp. P3E
ATATTGCTCACAGCTTGTGGAGAACGGGAACCAGTCGCTGAAGTGTCCGAAGTACAGAGTGCGAAAATTAAGATGACTGTAAATGGCGAAGAAATCATAGCCACAATGTACGACAATCCTACCAGCCGGGACTTTTTAAGCGGGCTTCCCTTGACGTTGACCTTTGAGGATTACAACAGAACAGAAAAAATCAGTTACCTCCCGAATACTCTCACGACGGAGGAAGCGCCGGATGGCTTCAATCCTTCAGCAGGTGATCTGACCTTATATGGACCATGGGGAAATTTAGTTGTCTTTTATAAGGATTTTGGCTATTCCAGTGGTCTCGTTCCATTAGGTAAGATAGACTCAGGAATGGAGGCATTCACAGGCATGAATGGTGACTTCACCGTACCATTGAAATTTTAAAATAAATGCAATCAGGAGGAACCATGGAATTAAGAGTACTTCGGTATTTTCTAACAGTAGCCCGTGTTGAAAATATTACGCATGCTGCTACTATCCTGCATGTTACACAGCCTACGTTAAGCAGACAGCTGGCCGATCTTGAAAAAGACTTAGGAACTCAATTGTTCACACGTGGAAAAAGTAAGATAACACTAACCGATGCGGGGATGCTTTTGCGTCAAAGAGCAGAAGAAATCCTTACCCTTGCGGATAAAACAGAGAAAGAGTTTAAAGATCAGAGCAATCTGGTTGGAGGAACAATATCCATTGGAAGTGTTGAATCATTAACAACAAATGTTATTTTCGAGTTATTAAAAGGGTTTAATGTTGAATATCCGCAGGTCACTTATCATATTTTCAGCGGGACCGGCGATGACATAAAGGAGAAAATAGATAAGGGATTACTCGAGGTTGGCATTTTGTTAGAGCCTATTCATATTGAAAAATATGATTTTATCAGACTGCCGCAAAAGGAACGCTGGGGAATTCTTACCAAAACCTCGTCAACGCTGGCACAGAAGGAATATGTAACCTCCAAAGACTTGGCCGGAGTGCCCTTGCTTATACCCAGCCGATCGGTATTACAAAATGAAATTGCCAGCTGGTTTGCAGATGAGCATTCACAATTACGCTTTGTAGCTACCTATAACTTAATTTCCAATGTGGTTAATCTCGTGGAGCAGGGAATGGGCACGGCAATTTGTATTGAGGGTGCTTTTGCAATGAAGCATTCTGATCATTTATGCTTTAGGCCCTTTTATCCTGAACTTCAATTCGGGTGTGTGATCGTCTGGAAAAAACATAAAATTTTTAATCAGACTGCGACCAGGTTTTTACAGTACATCAAGCATGCCCTACAGGCATAATCAATAATGAAATATAGGCATTGGCTATAGCTGTTTATATAGTGATATTTTAAAGGTGTAATGTGAAAGAAGCCTTTACTTATCGCTTATAAATAGCTTTTTATGTTTGTAAAGCGCTTCCGTATTCGTTCATATTATGCAGCATTTATTAAGAGGGGGCATAATTGCATGAGCCAGAAGTATGAGGAATTAGCTCGGGAAATAGTAGAGAAAGTCGGAGGCAGTGAAAATGTATCTACATTAACTCATTGCATGACCAGACTCAGATTTGCGCTGAATGATAATAATAAGGCAGATCAACCAGCCGTGAAAGCCTTGGCCGGCGTTCTTGATGTTATCGAGAGCGGCGGACAATTTCAGGTAGTTATTGGTACTCATGTTGAAGACGTTTACACGGAGGCTATTAAGCATCTGAAATCCGTAGAAGGTTCAGGTCGTGAACTAGCTAAAGAGAGAAAGGCAGGGTTCATCGGCAAATTAATCGATTTCGTTTCCGGTACATTTAGTCCGATCGTTCCAGCTATTGCTGGCGCAGGTATGATAAAAGCGCTGCTCGCTCTACTTATTTTATTTGGTTGGATTTCAAAGGAGTCCCAGACCTATTATGTATTAAGTTTTATGTCGGATGCCATTTTCTACTTCCTGCCGTTTCTATTGGCGTACTCTGCTGCTAATAAGTTAAAGTGCAGTCCTGTCTTGGCTTTAGTACTGGCGGGTATTTTACTCCATCCAAACTTGACCCAATTGCGGACAGACGGGAATGACGTTAGCGTCTTCGGTATCCCCTTGACCCTGGTTGCTTACAGCTCTTCTGTCGTTCCAATCCTCTTAACTGTTTGGGCACAATCTTACATTGAAGCGATATTCAAAAGAATCATTCCAAACGCAGTCAAAGTTATTTTTGTTCCGATGTTTACGATTTTGGTAGTCGGGCTCCTTAGCTTAACGGTATTAGGACCTCTAGGGTCATTTTTCGGAACGTATTTAGCTATGGGATTTGATTTCCTGGGGTCACACGGATCTTGGATGATTATATTCGTCATCGCAACCTTCTGGCCCATACTGGTTATGTTTGGACTACACCATAATATCGTTCCCTTATCGTTGGCTCAAATCACCACACTCGGGTACGAGAACATTATCGGCCCTGGAGCGATGATAAATTGTATTTCTCAAGGCGTCGCTGCATTAGTGGTAGGGATGAGAACAAAGGACAAAGCATTAAAGCAAATTTCAACTTCTAGCGGGATAACAGCTTTTATGGGAATTACAGAACCCGTTCTGTATGGCGTGAACTTACCTAAAAAATATCCACTGATTGCTGCTATGATTGGTGCTGCCAGTGGAGGGCTGTATGCAGGACTAATGAATGTTTCTCGTTATGCGACAGGTGCTTCAGGAATTCCAGCCATTCCGCTATACATCGGAGAGAATATTTGGAATCTGTATAATATTTTGATTGCATTAGTAATTACAGCTGTTGTAACAGCGGTTATTACTTACTTCTTAAGTCTGAAATATGAAAAAGGATTGACCACTCAGGAAACAATTGGTAGTGCAGACGAAATGATTACTATTAAAGACTCCGTGATTATGAGCCCGATCAAAGGGGCGATAATTCCGCTAAAAGATGTACAGGACGCTGCCTTTTCTTCTGAAGCAATGGGAAAGGGAATTGCCATAGAGCCTAGCGAGGGGAAAGTAGTTGCACCTTTTGACGGAGTTATCGTTTCACTGTTTCCTAAGAAGCATGCAATGGGTCTTTTATCCGATGACGGAGTAGAAATCCTCATCCATATAGGGCTCAACACCGTTAAACTGAATGGGAAATATTTCGAAGCCCATGTTGTAGAGGGTCAAAGAATTACAAAAGGACAGACCTTACTGACCTTCGATCTGGAGAAAATCAAACAAGAGGGATATATTACTCAAACTCCTGTTATTGTAACCAACACCTATAATTATTCTGATGTGGTATCAGAGAGTAGTCATGATTATATTGATTTCAACAATGCATTGCTGATAGTAAAAGCATAACAATACTCAAACTTAGGAGTGTATTTTAGATGACCTTAAGAAAAGATTTTCTCTGGGGTGGGGCGGTTGCTGCCAACCAATGTGAAGGCGGATATGCAGAAGGTAATAAAGGGCTGTCAACAGTCGATGTAATTCCAGCGGGGAAGGATCGGGTTCCTGTTATGAAAGGGAAAGTCAGCATGCTGGAATGTGACGAGAAACATTTTTATCCAAGTCATGAAGCCATTGATTTCTATCATCACTATAAAGAAGACATTGCCTTATTAGCAGAAATGGGTTTTAAGTGCTTCCGTTTATCTTTGGCATGGACGCGGATCTACCCTAATGGAGATGACGAACTCCCGAATGAAGAGGGATTGAAATTCTATGAACGTGTTTTTGATGAATGTTTAAAATATGGCATTGAACCATTAGTAACGATTACTCACTTTGATGTACCTATCCATCTGGTGAAAACAATCGGCTCATGGAGAAGCCGCAAAATGGTCGAATATTATGAGAGACTATGTGGAACCATCTTCACCCGGTACAAAGATAAAGTGAAGTATTGGTTAACCTTTAACGAAATCAATATGTTATTGCATTTGCCCTTTGGAAGCTCTGGCCTGGTATTTGAAGAGGGTGAAAATGAAGATGCAGTAAAATATCAGGCAGCACATCATCAACTGATCGCAAGTGCGAAAGCAACTGAAATTGCGCGCAGAATCAATCCGGAATTTAAGATAGGCTGTATGCTGGCGGGTGCAAGCACGTATCCGTATACATGTGCACCAGATGACGTTTGGAAAGCAATGACAAGAGACCGGGAACACTACTTTTTCGTTGATGTACAGTCCCGTGGAGAATACCCAAGCTATGCCAAGAAAATGCTTGAACGAATGGATATTCACTTGGAAATGGAAGACGGAGATGAGGAATGCTTAAGAAATAATACCGTTGACTTTATTTCGTTCAGTTACTATGGCTCACGGTTAACCAGTGCGGACCCGGAGGTAAATACGCAAACCGCCGCAAATCTGTTTCCGACCCTGCGTAATCCACATCTAACGACAAGTGAATGGGGATGGCAGATTGATCCGCTGGGGCTAAGAATTACATTAAATGCATTATATGATCGCTATCAAAAGCCGTTATTCATTGTAGAAAATGGATTGGGAGCGCTGGATACACCTGATGAAACGGGATATATCGCAGATGATTACAGAATCGGGTACCTGCGTGAACACATAAAAGCGTTCATATCAGCAGTGGAAGAGGATGGAGTCGACTTGCTAGGATACACTACTTGGGGCTGTATAGATCTGGTAAGCTCCAGTTCCGGAGAAATGAGCAAAAGATACGGCTTCGTTTATGTGGATAAAGATGACACTGGAAATGGCACATTGGAGCGCAGAAAGAAAAAATCTTTTGAGTGGTACAAAAAAGTAATTCACAGCAATGGTATAGAACTGTAGTCTGCTAATGAATGAAGACGTAATAACGCATTGAGTCATGGACTCGGTGCGTTATTGCTTTATAAATAATAGACCAGCTTCACTTGACTTAAAGTTAACTTTAAGTGATAAGTTAGAACAAAAATTGATATTGAGGTGAAGGTATGAATATTACCCAGGTTGCTAAGCTGTTTGATCTTTCGGCAGCCACATTAAGATACTACGAGAGCATTGGTTTGTTTCCGCCGGTTAACCGGAAAGAAAGCGGTGTGCGTGATTACAACGAGGAAGATATCAAATGGATTGATTTTATAAAATGTATGCGGGATTCAGGTTTGACGATAGAGGCATTAATTGAATATACGTCATTATTCGCTAGCGGTGATCACTCTTTAGAAGCACGCAAGCAGATCTTGGTCAATGAGAGGGAGAAGCTGATACAGAAACGGAAAGAACTTGACGAATCTATCAGCAGATTGGCCGTGAAAATTAAGGACTACGACGGAAAATTGCTTGAACGAGAGGGGAAGCTCAAAGGCACACTCGTAATAGAAGCGAAGCATGAATAAATCAGAATTCGGTAGCTAAAGGAGTGGGATTCATATTAAACCTAAGGAAAAACTAAAGACGTACTCCTTGTTGTCAGTAGCGGTATTAATATCTTCAGGACCAATAATCGCCGCTAATATTCCGGCGATAGCGAAAGATTTTCCTGCTATTTCTCTGACCCAGGTAGGGTTACTGACTACAATACCTTCCCTGTTTGTTATTTTTGGTGTTCTAATCGGGAATCGGCTTGAACTGCGGATCGGAAAGAAGAGAACCATTTTAACAGGATTAGGATTCGTATTCATTGCAGGGATATTCCCGGCACTTAAGCACGATATTTTTTCATTGTTATTCGTTTCCCGCTGCTTGTTTGGTCTGGGTATTGGTTTATTTAACCGCTTAATCATTCAGATGATCAGCGACATATACCAAACTAATCCCGGAAAACAGGCATCTTTAATTGGACTCGAGAGTGCCTTTGAGGGATTGGGAGGTATCTGTCTGACACTATTCGTGGGTCAATTATTAAAAATTAACTGGTATACATCATTTTATGTTTATGCATTGGCACTTCCCGTTTTTGTTGCGTTCCTTTTCTTTGTTCCGGCTGATAAAAGGGAGCTAGAGAAAGGCGGGACGGAACAACTAACAACGACCTCAGACCATCCAAGTAATAAAAGATCCTTACGAGTGATGATTGGCTTTGGCATTTTATTGTTTGTAATTGTAACTCTATTTATCAACTACAATATCCAAATTACTCCTTTGATAATGGAGAAGAATATTGGGAACGCGACGAACGGCAGCAATATGATTGCCTTTATAGGTTTAGGAGCTTTTATTGCCGGCTTCTCTTTTGGAAAATTATATAAATATCTCGGAAACTATATTGTACCTTTAGCCATCCTTTTACTTGGAGGATCCATGTTTGTAACGACGATTTCACAGAGTGTTTATCTTACTACATTATGTTCAATGGTTATCGGATTTTCATTTCGTTGTATCATGCCTTATTTGCTACATACCTTTACGCAGCAAATTGCGAAAATGGCAAAATTGGGCACTACTATCGTGTTGGTCGCTTATAACTTAGGAGCCACACTTTCACCTTATGAAGGGACATTGATTAGACAACTATCTCATGTCCATAGTATGCAATCATTGGTTTCCACAAATGCAATTATTCTCTTATTGATTGCCATAACTGGTTTTGGTGTAGCTTACGTAAATCAAAAAAAGGAATTTGACTTCAAGTTAACTTGAAGTTGTAAACTTGGCCTGTATCAAAAACTGAGGAGGAATTAACATGACTAATATTAAAGGGAAAGTTGTCATTATCATGGGGGCATCAAGCGGGATTGGCGAAGCCACAACGAAGAAGCTTGCCGGGGAAGGCGCAAAATTAGTGATTGCGGCTAGACGTGAAGATCGCCTGAAATCTCTTGTTGAATCCTTGCCTAATGCTGAAATTTCTTATGCCGTTGCGGACGTAACCAAACAAGAAGAAGTTCAAGCGGTTATTGATTTAGCAGTTAAGAAGTATGGCCGTGTAGACGTTCTATACAATAATGCTGGAGTTATGCCGACAGCACCGCTGTCAGCAACCCGTTTTGATGAATGGCGTCAAATGCTTGATATCAACATTATGGGGGTTCTGAATGGGATTGCTGCAGTTTTGCCTATCATGAAAAAACAGCAATCCGGGCACATTATTGCAACGGACTCCGTGGCAGGACATGTTGTATATCCCGGTTCTGCTGTATACTGCGGAACCAAATTTGCTGTCCGTGCTATCATGGAGGGATTGCGTCAGGAAGAACGTGAGAACAATCTCCGCAGCACAATTATTTCCCCAGGATTAGTGGATACTGAGCTGTACACAACGGTCAATGACGGTGAAAACCGAGAATGGCTGAAAAATAACGCAAAAATTGCAGGTGTGGGTTTGAGTCCAAGTGATATTGCTGACGCAGTAGCCTATGTCATTAGTACACCTGAAACGGTTGCTGTAAGTGAAATTTTAATTCGTCCAACGAAGCAACTCGTTTAATTCGGAGGTAGCAGGTGAAACATTCCGTGTTTAATTTTGATAAAATGACCAACCGTTTGGGTA
Source organism: Paenibacillus sp. P3E (assembly GCF_001909045.1). Classification (NCBI taxonomy): domain Bacteria; kingdom Bacillati; phylum Bacillota; class Bacilli; order Caryophanales; family Paenibacillaceae; genus Paenibacillus; species Paenibacillus sp. P3E. The sequence goes on from NZ_LVWH01000238.1 coordinate 7,446, forward strand.
CGAACTCTTATAAATGGGATGTTCATTCGGACGAGCTTGCGCTATGGGTGGCAGATATGGATTTCGAGACGTCTCCGGCAATTGTTGAAGCTCTGCAGAAGAGATTAGACCATAAGATCTTTGGCTACACGATGGTTCCTGATACGTACTACAATGCAGTTGCAGGGTGGTGGAGTAGGAGGCATCAATTTCAGATACAACAGGAATGGATTATGTTCTGTACTGGTGTCGTCCCGGCAGTTTCCTCCATTGTACGTAAAATGACCAAAGTGAATGAGAAAGTATTGGTGCTGGCTCCAGTCTATAATATCTTTTATAACTCGATCGTGAATAATCAGCGAAAGGTTCTTACGAGCGAGCTGGTCTATAAGGATCAAAGGTATTCCATCGATTTCACCGATCTGGAAGAGAAATTGGCCGATCCCGAAGCAACACTCCTGATTTTCTGCAATCCGCATAATCCAATAGGCAAGGTGTGGGACAAACAAACACTTGAGACCATCGGCAACCTTTGTATTAAACATCATGTGCTGATCCTTTCGGATGAAATTCATTGTGATCTAACGCATCCAAGCTACCGCTATACTCCCTTTGCTTCGGTATCCGAAGAGATAGCCCTGAATAGCATCACATGTGTGGCTCCAACTAAAACATTTAACCTGGCAGGACTTCAAACGTCATCTATTATCGTACCTAATCCGGAGCTGAGGGCGCTTGTAAATCGTGGAATCAATACCGATGAAGTGGCTGAACCTAATGCTTTTGCCATTGAAGGGGCCATTTCTGCTTTCACAGAAGGGGAACCTTGGCTTGACGCACTGCTGGAATATTTAATGGTCAATAAGCAATGGATTGAATATTTTATGGCAGCAGAGCTTCCAGAGCTTAAGGTCATTCATTCAGAGGCTACCTACCTGGCGTGGATTGATTGCACAGCTGTAACTAATGATTCGAAAGCTCTATGCGAATGTATAAGAAAAGAAACCGGATTGTACATTTCTGAAGGAGCTATTTTTGGTGGGAATGGACAAGGGTTTATAAGAATAAACTACGCCTGCCCAAAAACGCGCCTGGAAGATGGTTTGCAGCGCTTGAAGCGGGGGATTGAGATTTTTCAAAGTATGTAATCAATCCATAGGGTGAATGGGGGTGAGCTAATATGAAATTAAAAATAACAATTGGGCAGGATGAATATATAGCCACATTAATAGATAGTAAAGCAGTCGAAGGATTCATCACCCAGCTTCCTTTAAAGCTAACCTTACAGGACTATGCGGGTGCTGAGAAGATCAGTGATCTTCCAACACGTCTATCTGCCGAGGGTTCTCCGCCAGGGACAGCTGCATCAATAGGAGACCTTGCTTACTACGCCCCCTGGGGGAACCTTGCGATATTTTACAAAAGCTCCGGATATGCTTCGGGACTAATTAAGCTTGGAAGTATAGAGTATAATGCCAAGAAACTGGCTAGCTATAATAAACCGATAGAAGCACTACTTGAGATGATTAATGAATAAGGTTTTGTATTTTGGACTAAATAGACAAAAGATTTGAGCTAAGCAGCAAAGTTTCTTTTCTAGTTTTCTGTTATCGTATTGGTAAAAGCTAAAAAGGCGGAACTGCTCATGTCCATTAGCATCGGCAAAACAATCAAGGCACCGCAAGAACTGGTCAATGCACCAGATAAAACAGGAAGCCTGCAGCAAAACGGATTATCTGTAATTACTTTCTGCCTGCATACTCAAGGGAGGAAAGGGTCGTACTTTCTAAAGGATCATCTGCTGCTGTACGTGAAATCAGGCAATTACAAGGTTCGTTTCAGAGATCGGGAATATACCGTGCGGAGTAACGAAATGATGTTTGTTCACAAATCAACTCTAATTGAGTATGACAAGTCGGGAGAACCCGGTTCCGAGTATATACTGGATTATATGATGTTCTTCCTAAACGAGAAATTACTGGAGGAATTTGTGCAGTTCGCTGTAATTTGTCGGAACGAGTAGCCACACGGCGAAAATGTTTGATTTTATTGAAAAAGCACAATTCCGAATCACTTCTGAGCCATAGGCTTTGTCGCCAAGAATATGACTTCCTATATATGGATTCCATTAATTTACTCTTGCGACAGTAATTACAGGACTACACACTTCGCGTTTCAAAGATAGTCCTTCCTGTGAATATTGATACTATCATTTATCAAGTCGTGCATTACATAAAGCAAGCTCCTATTTGTGCTTTGCCATTCAAAGTCACTTCCAGAAATCCTTCAAAGATCATTACAGTATCACACCAAAAGGCTATCGAAACTCTGTGCTGAAATAATACAATCAAGAGCGGATACTATAGGATTTATAGTATTCCGCTCTTGTTTAAATATAACAATTGATATTTTAATTTATTTGATTGCAGACAGATCAGCTAGAATAGTTATCAGGAGTTCATTAGATATGCCCGATTGAGGAATAGCGGCTAATTGCTTGAGTGAATAGCTTGCTCTTATACTTGACATTGGACTGCTGTATATGCCCGGCATATATTTCTCCAGCACCTCGGTCGCAGCTTCATGATCCAACAAGTCACCCAGTGGAGTATTCTCATTAAAATTTACGAATTCTGCGTGCAAAGGATCAGTTACACTTTCTACATAACCTAGACGGACATACTGTTCTTCAGGCGCTTCATTTCCGGCCATAAGCTCCTTCATAAGATGAATCATATTATTCTCAACTTCCTCGTCCTGTAAAGGAGTCTCCCTGTCACGGGTCCGTAGTTTGGCCAGTCATAATGTGGGCCGTCATATTTATGCGGATACAAATCCCTATACTTAATTTGGACATTACTGGTATATGTAGCGACACTAATATTACAGAACTTTAACGAACTGATCTTTCTGAACAGCCTATTCTTTTCAATCACTTATTTTTTTCATATTCTGGTGCACTGGTACTCAAATTTATTAACCCGGTTCTGGTCATGGTTGTATTTCCTGACTCAAGGTTTGATGATATTGACCTGTGCTTTATTGATGCCTTTCGGCTCACCGGCTGTTCTTATCGGTCTGCTTCCTGTATTAATCGGTCAGAGCATAGGGCTCTATTCTCACAATAGAAAGATCATATTTGTGTCCTTATACAGCGTGTCGATGTTCTTCTATGCTGAAATATTTTTGAGAAAAGCGTATGAGATGTTACTGATAACCCCGCTTTTTTTTCTAATGCTGATTATAGTAATAGCGTACAGTATGTTGTTTCTTCAACAGGTCCATGCGCGGCTGAGGACACAGAGCTTTCTGAAGGATCTGGAAAATGCGCACCGCAAGGTGGAGGAACTTACATTAGCCAATGAACGGCAGCGTATGGCCCGCGACCTCCATGATACGCTTGCGCAGGGAGTAGCGAGCTTCATTATGCAACTTGAGGCTGCTGATGAATTTATCGTACAAGGAAATATTCGAAGATCACAGGAAATTATTCAGCAGTCCATGGGACAAGCACGAAGAACTTTGGCTGAAGCCCGGAGGGTGATTAATAATCTAAGGTTGAATTCCGCCTCTGAAATGGTTTTCCATGAGGAGCTCACCGATGAGATACAACGTTTTTTCCAGGCGACCGGAATTAATGTATATCCTAAAATCCAAATGTCCAGCCAAATGTCCAGAATGCTGATGGAGCACAGCCTATATATCGTAAGTGAATGTTTAACCAATGTGGCAAAGCATGCTAAGGCGGACAACGTCTGGGTCACTGTGAATGAGCAGAATGATCGTATTGAGATTGAGGTTAAGGATAACGGGACAGGTTTTGATACAAGCCAGGTGGGCAAACAGGCAGGTCATTATGGCTTGCTGGGATTATTTGAGCGTGTACGGTTGATTGGGGGTGAAATCCAGATTACCAGTGCATCAAACGGTACACGAATACGAATGGAAGCACCTATTCATAAAGGAGACAAGCTATGAGTACCCTAAAGGTGTTGATTGTGGATGATCATCAGCTCGTTCGTGACGGCTTGAAGCTCATTGTTGAGACCAACGAACGGTTTGTTATTATTGGAGAAGCAGAAAATGGCCAGGTTGCGCTCCGCCTGATTGAAGAGCTGAAACCCGATGTGATTTTGTTGGACTTGAATATGCCAGTAATGAGCGGGATGGAAACGATGGCGGCATTAAGTAACAAACAGTGCGAGATTCCCGTCATCATCTTAACCACCTATAACGAAGATGATTTAATGGTAAATGCACTGGCATTGGGAGCAAAAGGCTATCTGCTGAAAGACACCAATCGTACCAATTTGTTTCGGACCATCGAATCTGCAATTCGGGGAGAGACCTTGCTGCAGCCCGATATCATGAACAAAGTCTTAGCGGCCAAGGAGAGCAAAGAAGATACCAACTCTAGCAAAAAGGAGACCCCTATTTTAACGAATAAGTAGAAAATAATACTTCAATTTGTAGCACGCGGATATAAAAGCAAAGAGATTGCGTTTGATATGGGCGTTACGGAACGGACGGTTAAAGCGCATTTAACAAGCATCTATTCAAAACTTGGAGTCGATTCAAGATCCCAAGCCGTGGCAACAGCCATGGAACGAGGGATTATTCATATTTAAGGAACTTGACAAACTGTAACATACGGAATGGGATTTTGTTCCGTATGTTTTTTTATGCTTCCCAAAAGTACATAGACTGGCTTCCCTTATGGACGATGTATTTTTACTTCAAGGTTTGTAAAATGAATTCAAGTAAAAGAAAGAAATCAGTATTGCAGGATAGAAGGAGGAGAAACAAAATGGCAACATTATTATACCGGCTGGCACACTGGTCGGTGAGGAATTCAAAGAAGGTAATTATCGGAGGGGTAGGGATATTGCTGGCATTGGCAGTGCTGGCTTTAGCTATGGGACCGGCGTTCAGTGATGACTTGAGCATGCCGGGGCTTAAATCCCAAAAAGCGATTGAAGTGCTGAACAAGGAATTCGCCAACCCGCAGGGTGACGGTGGAAAGACCCGAATGGTCATCAAAGTTCCTGAACAGGAGACATTGTCCTCGGAAACTGCTCAGGCCGTCATTCAGAAATCCTTGAAAGAGTTTGCGGAAGACACACAAGTGAAATCCGTTGTGGGTCCCTATGAGAACCATTCCCTAAGTGCAAACAAGACCATAGCGTATATAGATGTAACTTATAAAACACCAGCCGGTGAAGTGACGGATGAATCCAGAGAGCATATTACGGACGTCGCTGATGCTATGCGCTTCTCAGGCTGGAAGGCTGAACTCTCTGGTGAAGCATTTGTACAAATGAAGATTCTAGGACCATCGGAAGTCATCGGTGTTCTTATCGCGTTTGTCGTGTTAGCCATTACGTTCAGCTCGTTCCTGCTGGGTGTTCTGCCGATTGCCACTGCCGCAGTGGGACTGGGGGTTGGGCTGCTGGGAATGATGATAGGTTCCAATATAGTAGATATTCAATCCGTAGCACTTTCGCTTGCAGCCATGCTAGGCCTGGCAGTTGGAATAGACTATGCGCTCTTTATTGTCTCCAGATTCCGACAACAGCTAGCGGAAGGGTACGAGCGGTCCGAATCGATCGCTATAGCTAATGCAACAGCAGGGAGTTCGGTTGTTTTTGCGGCTATCACGGTCATTATCGGTCTCGCTGGTCTTTCCGTTGTCCAAATCCCATTTCTGACTGCAATGGGATTGTCCGGAGCATTTGTTGTATTTGTAACCATGCTAACTTCTATCATCATGATACCGGCAGTGCTGGCAGATTTTGGAGAGCGTATTAGCGCGAGCAGCGGCAATAGATGGCTGAAGCCGCGCAAGAGAGCGAACCATGAGAGCAACCGTTGGGGGCGCTTCGTGACCCGTAAGCCTTTGATAATGGTCATCGCAGGCGTGATCCTGCTGGGGACGATAGCCCTGCCGTTTCTTCATATAGAGCTTGGTTTGCCGGATGATGGGCAAAAGCCGACTGAAAAGACAGAACGCCGTGCCTACGATCTGCTTGCTGAAGGATACGGCCCTGGTTTCCATAGTCCGCTTGTGGTCCTGGCACGGGCAGATGGTGAAGGGAATTTTCTAGAGAATGTATCTAATGTAGCTAAAGAGATGGGGACATTGCCTAATGTAGGAAGTATGTCTCCGGCTATTCCGGGTCCATCAGGAAAACTGGCGTTAATCAATATCATCCCTGCTACCGGACCGCATGACGTGAAAACCAAAGAGCTTGTACAATCGATCAGGGATCAGGCACCTGAGATTTTGAAAAAAAATCATGTAGAACTGATGGTAACTGGAACCTCTGCAGTCAATATTGATATTTCCCAAAAGTTGAACGAAGCGCTCCCTAAATTCTGTTTGGTTATCGTTGGGCTGGCTTTGGTTCTCCTGATGGTAGTGTTCCGCTCCTTGCTAGTACCCCTTAAAGCCGTACTTGGTTTTATTCTGTCTCTTGCGGCAACCCTCGGATTTTCGGTCTTTGTTATACAGGATGGGCATATGGGCAGCTTGTTCGGATTCTATGGAACAGGTACGGTATTGAACTTCATGCCGATTATCGTTGTGGGTATCTTATTCGGTCTAGCGATGGATTATGAGGTATTCCTTGTAAGCCGGATGCGCGAAGAATATAAAAAGACTGGAGATGCGAAAAAGGCAGTGCTTGCTGGAATGGGTCATAGTGGGAGCGTGGTGACTGCGGCAGGACTCATCATGATCTCGGTATTTACTGGCTTTATGCTGGCTGAAGATCCGATCATCAAATCAATGGGCTTTGCACTAGCGTTCGGAATTCTGTTTGATGCCTTTGTTGTTAGAATGATAATTGTTCCAGCAACTATGACACTGATGGGGAAATCGGCTTGGTACCTGCCGAAGTGGCTGGACCGGATTCTGCCCAACCTGGATATTGAAGGTGAAGCCGTGATGGAGAAGCTGAAACACCCAGACAGTGGAGTGGAAAAGAAGGAAAGCTTGCAGTTTTCTTCGAAACCTAATTTTGAGTAAAAGAAAAAGCCTGAAGAAGTCTTGCAAAAGTCTTCATAAGTTACAAGTAAAGAATATCTGACCCGGAAGACACAATAGTGTATATTTTCCTAATAAAAATACTAAAAGATAATTTTATACTATATTCACGAAGCTTGATTACATACAATCAGTATGAAATTAAGCCTAATCTTGAGAGTATTTGGAAACTGTGGCTAGGGCTCAACAAGCCCGAAGAGACTCCACTTATAACATCGTCAGGAGGTTTGACATGTCAACGGATCAGAATAAGGAATTGGAGAGTTCAAAGGTAGACTTTCTGAACAAGAAATTTATCAATAATCCTTTTCCGGTGTATAGTGAGCTTCGAAAAAATGACCCGGTTCATCGTTTTCTCTTGCCTAGCGGCCAGTTTGCGTGGATTGTATCCCGGTATGAAGATGCAGCAGAGATTCTACAGGATTCACGTTTTGTAACAAATTCTCCGTATGCGGGTAATGAAGCGGGAGCGGGACCCCCGCACCAAGAAATCATTTCCCGTAATTTACTTAGCGTCAATTCTGAGGATCACCGCCGGCTGCGGCGGCTGGTACAGAAAGCCTTCACACCGCGGATGATTGAACGGCTTCGCGGCCGGATTGAAGAGATTAGTAAAGAACTTCTTGAAATCATTCAGACAAAAGAAAAACGAGAGATGGATTTAATTGAAGAATATGCTTTCCCGCTGCCGATTATCGTGATTTGTGAGATGCTGGGGGTTCCCGTTGAAGATCAGGATAAATTCCGTGAATGGTCTAATACCATCATGGAGGGGGTTAATAACACAGAATTTAATCAGAAGAGCGATGGAGCAATGGCGTTGTTTGTGGACTATCTTCATTCTTTGATAACCAAAAGGCGGTTGGATCTGCAGGAGGATTTGATTAGTGATCTTATCAGTGTAGAAGAGGATGGGGATGTCCTTTCGGAGCAGGAATTGTATGCACTTGTATTTGTACTTATCATTGCAGGTCATGAAACCACGGTAAATCTTATCGGTAACGGTATGCTTGCCTTACTGAATAATCCTGACCAGAAACAGTTGCTTCTAGAAGATCCTGAACTGATCCAACCAGCTATTGAGGAAATTTTGCGGTATAACGGACCGGCTGAAGTGAGTAATGTACGTTGGGCAACAGAGGATGTTGAATTTGGCGGTAAGCATATTCAGCAAGGCGATATGCTCTTTGTCTCCTTCTCTTCGGCAAACCGTGACCCGCAGCAGTTCCCGGATCCGGATACATTTGATATAACACGCAAGGTGAATAACCATATCGCTTTTGGTAAAGGGATTCATTACTGTTTGGGGGCGCCTTTAGCCAGACTTGAAGGAGAAATCGCTATATCCGCCTTGTTGCGCCAAATGCCGAATATTCAATTGAAAATATCTGAGGAATTCATGGAATGGCGACCGGGTATGATTATTCGAGGATTAAAAGAACTTCCGGTAGTTTTTTAGTTGTTGTTTGTTGGTTTTCTTTTCAATATATAGAAGCTTCTATAGTGAAATGTTTATTACAGCAGCTTGTCCATAGACAGGCTGCTCTTTTATCTGGATACAGTGCCCTCACGTTGTAGTGCGATTATTAAGGAATAAAAAGAGTATTGATTTCCCTTTCGTACATAAGGTATATGCCCTTACGTACGATTTTTTTGTGTATTCAAAACGCTATAATAAGCCTTATACAACATTGAGGTCAAGGAGATGCCTATGTCACTTCTTCAAATCTTTACAGACAGCTTGGCCGATTTGCCAAAAGTATTCATAGAACAACATCAAATACAACTCGTACCAGTGTATGTAGTTTTTAGTAATAATAATGTTTTTAAAGATAAAGTGGATTTATCTACTGATCTAATCTGCAAACTGGTGCTCGAACAAGGGAGAGTTCCCGGTATTGCGGCTCCATCCGTGAATGATTTCATATCCGCGTTTACACCCGTTATTTCCGCCGGGAAGGATGTTCTTTTTATTAGCATAGCTTCGGAACTGTCACCGGCCTATAAGAATGCAGTTTCTGCGGCAGGCGCATTTCCGTCAGGACGGGTGTGTGTCATAGATTCGGAAAGCCTTTCATCCGGAACCGCACTATTAGTTATGCAAGCAGTCCTTATCGCCAGTAAAGGATTTCAAGTGACTACCGTTATTGAACGGCTACAACAATACCGTCAGAATATGAAGTTTACGATGCTACTGGATGATACAGGGACTTCTAGCATACGAGGTAATGTCTACGGATTGGAGAATCGGATAATAAGCCCGCTAGCTCTAAGATCTGAGGGTGAAGTGAAAACGGGAAGGATTCGAGCTGATGACAAATACGCCACAAGTCTTGTGGATGCGATTCTTCATGAAATATTAGTTAATCAACATGAAGTGGATTCAAATTTGGTTATCATTTCACAGACTCTGGCCGAGCGCCCTGCGGAGTATTTAAAGGCAAAACTAATTGAAATGACGAGAATAAAAACCGTACTCATAGCTCCCAGTATTTGCGGGCTGTTAAGCCGCACGAAACCTCGAAGTCTAGCGGTAAGCTATCTAATGAAACCTATTAAAACGAAGTCCTACAAGCAGGAGGAAGCTAAATGACAATTGGACATGAAATGTATGTGAAAGAAGAAGTAGAGAGTCAACAGTTAGTAGAGGCTATGGACTCCCTTCAACAAGTAGAAGAACAGAAGGCACGCCGTATAAATAGAATCCAAGTGACAGTGTTTACTGCTGCTGGGCTACTATTAGGTTATTTTTTTTCATTCGAATAAATCGATTTATGTTGCGGCGGAAGTCATATAAATAACCTTTTATTAAAAGGAAGAATAATAAGAGACAGGTTGTGTAACGATGAAAAGTATGCGCACTTTTCTAAATGAAAGTACAATACAGTATGAGAATTCCGATGAAATGCTTGTCTCCCGGATTCCCATCCTGCTGTGGATACAGATGGTATATGTAGCGACGATGATTCTGCAAAATGTTAAAGAACTACTCATCCTACCCGACATTTTCTTCACAATGACCTATGTGCTTCATGCCCTGTTACACTGGAATTCATTTAGGCTGACACGTTCCCGGTCATGGTTGTATTTTTTGATTCAAGGACTGCTGATCCTGACCTGTGCATTACTGCTGCCTGAAGGTTCTCCTGCTGTTCTTATTGGATTATTGCCTATATTAATCGGCCAGAGTGTAGGGCTTTATTATCACAAAAGAAAAATCACATTTGTATTTCTGTTCTGTGTGTTTATATTCTGCTATGCTCAGCTATATTTGGGGAAAATGCCTGACTTGCTTCTGTTGATTCCTTTATTTCTATTAATGTTAATTATTGTTATAGCGTATGCATTACTGTTTTTTGAACAAGTTCATGCCCGGCTGAGGACACAGAATTTTCTAAAGGACTTGGAAAAAGCGCACCGGAAAGTAGAGGAACTTACTTTGGCAAATGAACGGCAGCGTATGGCCCGCGACCTACATGATACGCTTGCGCAAGGGGTAGCTGCTTTCGTTATGCAGCTTGATGCTGCAGATGAATTTATCTCACAGGGAAATATTCGAAGATCACAGGAAATTATTCAACAGTCGATGAGCCAGGCGCGAAGTTTATTGGCTGATGCCCGGCGGGCGATTGATAATCTAAGGATGAAATCCTCTTCCGATCTTGACTTTCGTGAATCACTTACTGATGAGATACAACGTTTTTTCCAGGCGACCGGAATTAATGTATATCCCAAAATCCATATGGTCAGCCAAATGTCCAGAATGCTGATGGAGCACAGTCTATATATCGTAAGTGAAAGTCTAACCAATGTGGCGAAGCATGCAAAGGCGGACAAAGTCTGGGTGACTGTGACTGAACGGAATAATCGTATTGAGATTGGGGTCAAGGATAACGGGACAGGCTTTGATACAAGCCAGATCGGCAAACAGGCAGGCCATTATGGCTTGCTGGGTTTATATGAGCGTGTACGGTTGATTGGAGGTCAACTCCAAATCACCAGTACATCTAGAGGTACACGAATTATAATAGAAGCATCCATTCATAAAGGAGACAAGCTATGAGTACCATAAAGGTATTGATTGTCGATGATCATCAGCTCGTTCGTGACGGCTTGAAGCTGATTGTCGAAACCAACGAACGGTTTGATATCATTGGAGAAGCAGAGAATGGACAGGTGGCGCTGCGCCTGATAGACGAGCTGAAGCCCGATGTCATTCTGCTGGATCTGAATATGCCAGTAATGAGCGGAATGGAAACGATGGAGGTATTAAGTGACAATCAATGTGAAATTCCGGTCATCATCTTAACCACCTATAATGAAGATGAATTAATGGTAAATGCGCTGGCACTGGGGGCAAAAGGTTATCTGCTGAAAGATACCAATCGTGTTCATTTGTTTCGGACTATCGAATCTGCGATCCGGGGAGAGACACTGCTACAGTCTGATATCATGACCAAAGTGTTAGCGGCCAAAGAGCGTAAAGAAGGTTCCGATAAAAAAACAGAGATCCCTGTTTTAACGGACAAGGAAAAAATAATACTTCAATTTGTAGCACGTGGATATAAAAGTAAAGAAATCGCATTTGACATGGGTGTTACAGAACGGACGGTCAAGGCGCACTTAACAAGCATTTATTCAAAACTTGGAGTGGATTCAAGATCTCAAGCAGTGGCTACGGCTATGGAACGAAGGATTATTCATATCTAAATGCGGAGATTAGAATTAATGGAGAAGTGTATAATTTATTTTTTCATAAAAAATGACTAATATGTTCTAAATTTACTTAACTCGCACAAATGTACTTTATGCATAAATGCTGCATAACTACAAATGTGTTTTTTTTCGCCCAAATCACCCGACATCAGGCTTGGCAGCCTGCACTCTGCCTATCTCACTGTTCTGGAGACCCACGCTGTGCTCACCGCCGCCGCGGATAAAGG
>NZ_LVWH01000239.1:0-19356 GCF_001909045.1 Paenibacillus sp. P3E
ATGGTTGCTCGACACTTCCATTTTACCAAAGGGCGATTTCTTTTTGTGATTTTTGAAAGAATTGTAGGAACGTTCCCCCGCTTAAACAGCGGAGAGGACGGACTGATTGCGGAAAAGCGGTAGCGGTCGCCTTGCTCTCCGGATTTTTACCGCTACGGGAAATAAATAAAATCTGGAGAGCACAGCGATTGTAGCAACGGTCCGTTCGCGGAGCGTCCGCACCAAGTGCGCAAGTCCATCCAACTCAAAAACAGCGGGGCTGTCTCAAGTAGCCATTTCATGGCTTTTGAGACAGCCCCTTTTAGTGTAAATTACATTTTTTATGCCGCCAGGGGACCTTGGTTGTCAGCTAATCTTAAGTTGCATGGACTATAAGGCGAACCCAAGTGGAATAGGTAAACCTAATCCCAGCCAGCCATCTTCCAAACGACCGCAAGTGGGAAAAAGTAAACCTATTCAGGCCGATTTGCTCCAAAACTGGTCATTCCGTATAAAATAAGTGTACAAAATCCCACTAACGCCGCGTCAGGACGGTTTTCAGCAGATTTAGTGGCACAAATTCCACTTCGCTTACGGTCACCAGCACTTCGCTTTCGGTAACCAGCTCTTAGCTTTCAGTGGCAGCCGTCCCAGCACCTCAGTGATCTCCCCTGCAAAAACACTCTGCAGAGTTCATTCTTTTCATCCCAACTTTTCATCCGCTGATGCATAGTCATAGACGTTATTCAGTACAAGCACCTGGTCGCTGCCAAGGGGGGTATGGACCGTTACCGTCTGACCGGGTTCTGCCAAGAGCAGCCCTCTACCCATCGGGGACCAGAGTGAAATACAGTACTCATCCAGATCGGATTCACCGGGGATAACAATGCGATACGCATCCTTCAGCGTTTCCGGACCAATTTTTAGAGAAACCCAGGAGCCGATTAGCACTGCAGAACGCCTAAGCTCGTCACCCGTCCCAGTCAATATGCCCTGTACACGCTCTTGATACGTCTGAATCAATCCACGGATCTCCGCCCTGTCCGCAGGTGATTCCAATGCTACCCGATCCAGGATGCCAAAGGTATTCTCATCCAAATATACTAGCTGCCGCACCAGTTCCTCACGCAGTGAATCCGTAACCAGACTATGGCTCATAGTAGATTTCACCCGCTCTCTTCATCAGTTCTTGCTCAAAAATTTGTACTTGCCCTCTCATTTCCATCAATCCTTCCACATAGTAAAATAGATCCCTCAGTGGGGATCTATCTAATAGGATAACATCTTTTGTCAGAAAGACAATGCCCGGCTGACCGCGATGCTCACCGCTCCATGGGTCACTGGTTAATAACTCTGTTCCCGCCATGCATACACCTTACTTCCACTCGTGTAGCACTTAGCACTTGGCACTTAGCACTTGGCACTTGGCACTTGGCACTTGGCTCTTAGCTCTTAGCTCTTAACTCTTAGCTCTTAGCTCTTAGCTCTTAGCTCTTAGCTCTTAGCTCTTAGCTCTTAGCACTCTGCTCTCTGCTCTCTGCTCTCTGCTCTCTGCTCTCTGCTCTCTGCTCTCAGCTCTCAGCTCTCTGCTCTCTGCTCTCGCCAGCTTCAGCCCGGCTATACATATTCAGCTCCTGCAGCCGGATGAGAACCTTGCCATAACGTCCTCCCTGCTTAATTAATACCTTGCCTTCTGGATAAGTACGGTGTACATACTCGGTAACGATTCTCCGCGCAGACTCATCTGCTGTATGTCCATGATGCTTCAGCATCTGCAGGGTCTCTTCAATCGCCTCTTCGCGTGGCACCTCCATGCTCTTCATCTCCCGCGTGATCAGTGACTCGAACGAATAGCCCTTTAGATAGAGCAAATGGGTTAAATAAGCCATATCCGAGCTTTTCGCATGCACTTCCTGTCCGGACAGCAAAGGAAGAACTTCATTCATAAGACTGTGCTCCCTGCCCCCTGCATTGAGACTGATGTAGCAATACTTGCGAGCGCAGCTGAGCACACTCTCCACACTTTCCCAATCGGTAACCGCCGGAGACATGGATACAAACACGAGATCAAAGGCACCCTTCCAGCTCCTTGCGTCAAGATCCACATTTTCGAACAAGTCACGTACCAGTTCCACCTGACCCTGCGGGAACCTGGCTGTATTCTCCATGAACAGCTCGCCTAATGGAATGTTCGGCTCTACCGCTGTGACCTTCGCCCCTCTATCAGCAAAAGGAACCGTGAACCCGCCTGATGCCGCGCCCACATCCAATACGGACTGCCCTTCAAAGGATACTCCCAGTCCTTCCAGCCAGCCGATAATCCGCTCGCTTCTGCGTCTTCCCCCTTCACTGAACACTTCTTCGTTAAATGTCTTCGCCTTGTGGTCAAAGGAGCGTGCCAGATCCGTGCCCGCCTTCCTGAATTTATTGCCCATCGCTTCCGGGTCCTCTTTCCAGGCCTTTTCCCATACGCTGGCATTGAATAAATCGGTTGTCATATCAGCTCATCCCTCTCTAAATGCTCATTTTTCTCTTCATAGATTTAAAAGACTTACTATGTCTATAATCATGCCGCAAAATAACGGCGGATGATTAGTCCACCGTTATTTTCACGGCAAGCTCGGACATTTTCTTATTCTGCAGATACCGCTCCATTTGCTGCTCCGCTTCGATCATCTCCTGCTGAATCGGACACATGCTGGAGTGATTAAGCGTACAATCGAACAACGAAGCCGTGCCTTCAATCGCATGAATGATATCCAGAAAAGAAATCTCTTCTTGCTTGCGCTTCAGCCGGTATCCCCCGTTCGCGCCGGATGCGGACTCAATGAGATCCGCCTTCACCAGCTTGGTCAGGATCTTCGACAGATACGTGGGAGATACCCCCTGCCGCTCCGCGAGCTGCTGAACTCCTATGGGCTTATTCGGCGCGGCAGACACCAGAAAGAGCATCGTGTGCAGCGCGTAATTGGTTGCCTTCGAATACTTCATCGTTCCACCTCAATCAAAGACTTTATTAGTCTATAATAGCGTTTATATAAGTAAAAAGCAAACAAAGAATTTCCACAGCCTTCCGCTGCAGAAATCCCTTTGCTCCCATAACATGATCCCTACTCGGCTAATTGAGGTTGTGGTTCCAGCTCATTACAGTTGCGGCTCCACCGCATAAGTGAAACTATAGTCGCCCGAGCCCAGCTCTAACTTCACTTTATCCCCCAGTTGTTCTGCCGAATGGACGCCGGTCGCCAGCTCCAGCAATCCATCACTTTCCCGCACCTGGGCCAGCACGGAATTCGGGAGATACAGCTCAGCAGTGGCGTTCGGCGGCACTGAAACAGAAACCTCCAGCCGATCGGCTGCTGTTCTCCATTCCGAGCGGATACGCCCGTACATCGTTTCAAGCTCGGCAGCGGCCCAGGTTAAGTCTCCGCCCGGCTGCGGCTGAATCACAAATTTTTGGTAGCCGGGGAAATCTTCATCCAGCTCAATACCGGCGACATGGCGGTACAGAAAATCCCCGATGGCCCCATACGCATAATGATTGAAGGAATTCATGTCCTTGCTCCAAAAGCTGCCGTCCTCCTTCATCCCGTCCCAATGCTCCCATATGGTTGTTGCTCCCTTGGTTACCTGATACAGCCAGGAGGGATAATCCGTCTGCAGCAGCAGTTGGTAAGCCACATCTGTGTGCCCCGCCTCACTCAACACAAGACTCAGATACGGCGTACCGACAAAACCGGTTGTGAGATGATAGTGGCTCTCCTCCAAGAGCTTCAGGAGTTTGCCTACGGTACGTTCTTTTGCCGTTCCTTCTACCAGCCCGAACATTAACGCCAGCACACAGGCGGTTTGTGTGGACACGGATAACCGTCCGGAGGGGGTGATGAATTCCCGGTTAAAGGCTGTCACAATACGGCTGTACAGCTCTGAGTAACGCTGGGCGTCTTCTGTTTTTCCGAGAACATGGGCTGTCTTCTGCATCAACTGAACGGAATATGCGTAGAAAGCCGTTGCGATATAATCGGTATCCGTAGCGCCGCTGTAGCTGTCCGGTTTGGCATCCAGGCCCAGCCAGTCGCCGAAATGAAAGCCGGTATTCCACAGAAATTCGTCACTTCCCTGCTGGCGGATATATTCAACCCAGCTCTGCATGCTCGGGTACTGCTGTTCGAGGATACGCTTATCCCCGTAGCATTGGTAGAGCGTCCAGGGACAGATGACCGCAGCATCCCCCCATGCCGCAGAGGAATGCTCATTTTCTCCCAGAACATTCGGGATCACGAACGGAACACCCCCATGGTCCAGCTGGTCGGCTGCCAGATCCTTAAGCCATTTGGTGAAGAAAGGCGCTACATTCATCAGATACGCGGAAGTGCGGATGAACATTTGCGCATCTCCGGTCCAGCCGAGCCGTTCATCCCGCTGCGGGCAATCGGTCGGCACATCGACAAAGTTGCCCTTTTGACCCCACCGGATATTATGCTGCAGCTGGTTAATCAGCGGATTGGAGCAGGTGAAGGAGCCGGTAGGCTCCATATCCGAATGAAGCACAATGCCTGTGAAATCCTGCAGAGCTACGTTCGCGCCAAACCCGAGCAGCTGCACATAACGAAATCCCTGGAAGGTAAAACGCGGCTCATAGCTTTCCGGGCCTCCGCCTTTTGCAATGTACGTCACGGTCTGCTTGGCTTGTCTCAGATTATCCGTATATACATTTCCTTCTTGATCCAGGACCTCAAAATGAACCAGCTGTACCTGAGTTCCTCCAGGGGCCTCCAGGGTAAAATGCATCCAGCCGACCATGTTCTGCCCCATATCAAGTACGGTTTCACCGGCTGGCGTCTTAAGTAGCTGAACCGGCTGGATCTCTTCAATTTTTCTTACTGGAACATTCTCCTGTGCCACCAAAATCTCCTTGGGATGGGTGACAAGTTCTACACGGGACCAACTGCTGTCATCATAACTGGCTCTGCTGAATCCACTCCGCTCCAGCCGGGCGTCATAGGTCTCACCGTGATACAGCTCCGACATTAGAATCGGACCGGCGGCAGCCGTCCAATGTTCACCGGTGGTGATGATCTGTTCGTCCCCATCCGCAAAAGTCAGATGTATCTGCATCAGCAATGCCGGGCGGTCGCCGTACAGATGCTTGCGGTTATCCCAGGCCAGGTTTCCTTTGTACCAGCCGTTCCCGAACCAGGCACCCACCGCATTGTCTCCCGCTGCAATCTGCCCCGTAATATCATAGGTCTGCACCTGCAGCCGGTGATTGTAACTGGTCCAGCCCGGGGTCAGATAACCGTCCCCCACCCGCGATCCGTTCAATTCCATTTCATACAGGCCCAGGGCGGTCACGTACATTCTGGCCTGAAGCGGAGTGCCATCGATGTGAAAAGTGTGGCGTACAAGCGGACATTGCTCCGCCTCTACATCCAGCAGAGAAAGCGGGGCGCTAATCCATCCGGCCTTCCATTCCTCCGCTTTCAGCAGCCCCATTTCCCAAAACGCGGCTTCTGACCATTCTGTATGCCGGTTCTCCCGGTCCCACACTTTCACGCGGTAATAATACCGCTGCCGTGAACGGAATTCGGGTTCCATCAGCTCCACATGAGTACATTGATCCGAATAGACTCTGCCGGAGGTCCACAGGAGAGTGCTGAAATCCGGCTCTGCGGAAATCTGAATGTCATAGGACTGCTGCATCACGTTCCGCTCCTCCGATTGAAGCTGCCAGCTGATTCTTGGATGGCACACATCAAGTCCGACCGGATTCTCCTTATACTCCACACGTAATTTTTGTACCTTTAACATCCATAGCCACCCCGTCTTTTCTTGGATTCATCTTGTGATTTCGAAGCGCTTTCTATTACAATTATAGAAATCAAATGACTTCGCATGACCCGTTGAAAGGACATTTCACCTGCGTAATAAGGACTTTTAGTTCCGTTAAGAAAGGGATGGACGGATGAATTCTGCAGAGCATGTGCTTAAAGGCGAAGCTTTTTTCCAAAAGAATCTGTTGCTCTATGTTAACCGTGCTACGGAGACTTACCTGCTTCCGCTTCATTCCCATGATTTCATCGAGCTGGCCTTCGTTGCCGAAGGGAAGGGGTTTCATTATACAGAACAAGAGGTTCAGAAAGCCTGCAGAGGGCAGCTGTATTTCATTCCCGTTGGCGTCTCCCATGTTTTCCGGCCTTCGTCGCCCCATTCGCTTAAAGAACCGCTCGTCGTCTATAATTGTTTATTTACAACAGCGCTTCTGGATGACCTTGCTTTCGTGATTCCGGATGCACCGATTGCAGCGTACCTCGAACAGATCAAGAATCAGCAGGTGCCCGCATTCTCCATGACCGACCAAAATGGTTCCATCGAGAACCTCTTCCTCTCACTGCACCGGGAGTACAATCTCCCGCAGACCGGTTCCGGCAGTTATCTGCTGACCCTGTTCATTCAGCTGGTTGTCACCCTGTACAGGCTACAGCATGATGAGCTGCACTTTCCGGTGACCAGACAGACGCAATTCCTGCAAATTCTCCACTATATCCAGCAGGAGTATGCCCAAGACCTTACCTTGTCCCATCTTGCCCGGACGTTTGACTGGAGCGAGCGGCATCTTCAGCGGCTGTTCAAAACGCACACCGGCCAGACCTTCCATCATTTCCTGCAAAATGTCCGGATTCAAAAAAGCTGCGTTCTGCTGATCCAGCAGCTACACTCCCCCATTCCGCTCATTGCGGAGCAGGTCGGCTACCACGATACCAAAACGTTCAGCCTGGTCTTCAAACGGATCATTGGCAAACCCCCCGGCGGATACCGGCAGGAGGCGGCAAGCACCGGAGCGGCGCACGCAGGCGATTAAAGCCGCCTATGACGCTAATCCCAGCGTATGACAAGGATAACAGCAGGGACCTGCTGAAAACATTTGATTATGGGACTGGTTGCTGCTCTGAGAAAACCGCGATGAACAAACTCACCCTAATGGTTGAATCCAGCATCTCATTGCCGCAGGTAACGGCAATACTCCCAAATCAAAGGTATTTCTACCTCCCATCATGCCCGTTAGCCCGTTTACGGCGAGATCAGAGGTATTTCTACCTCCCATTCTGTCCGCTAGCCCGTTTACGGCGAGATCAGAGGTATTTCTACCTCTCATTCTGTCCGCTAGCCCGTTTACGGTGAGATCAGAGGCAGTTCTACCTCTCATTCTGCCCGCTAGCCCGTTCACGGTGAGATCAGAGGTATTTCCTCTTAGGCCCGTTTAGTTCATTTCGTTTCCTCCGGTCTGTTTCTTGACGTTTATCCCTCTTACTTTTCACCGTTTTTTCACAGTATAATTTCCTATACAATAAAAAAGCCGCCCCGTGTCATCGTAAAGAAATGACGGAGCGGCATCTTTTATGAGATATTATGTTCTATTTCTGCAGCTCCGCATCCTTTTGCTTCAGCAAGTCGCCATATTCCGCTTTATACTCCTCCAGCTTGTCCTTCAGTTCTGTATTGGACGGATCTAGTTTCAACTTGCCACTGGTGGATAAAATGTTATCGACTACATTATCGATTTGGCTGTCAATCGCCTTGATTTTGCTTTTGGTCATTGCTGTTGCAGAATCCGATGTCGGCGTGGGCAGCGGTCCAATAGTGATGCTCTCGGTCCTGTCATCCAGCAATGGAGAGTATACACTCTCTTTCTCGTCCAGACTTATGATCTTGCCGGACATGGAGACCTTATAGCCTGCCAGCTCTCCGATGGCCCGCACTGGTGCATAGCTTTTCCCGTCAATAACAATGGCCTTGTCGGCCAGCTTCTTGCCGTATACGTTTACGGTGTATTCTGCTTGAATGGTCTTGCCTACTAGACTTGTAGAGGCTCCAATCGCCTGAGTACTAATCATCAGTATCGCCCCGGCAAGAAAGCCGGCAGCAAGCTTTTTCATAAGAAGTTCACTCCCCGTAAAATACTATACTTTCTAGTTTACCATTTTACGGCGGGTGATGACGAGCTTGCAGCCCGTACTGTTCTACATTTTTATATCAAATTTTAGCGAAATCATTCAAATAAATATGGTATAGTCAAATCAAAGTAAAGGCTAATCTATGAAAATGGGGTGTGAACGTATGACGAACGACCAGAAACTCTATTACGGAAAAAATATTACGGTAACATTTCAACCCGAGAAATGCATTCATTCCGGTGTTTGTGTCAAGGGCTTCCCTGCCGTATTTAATCTAAACAAACGCCCCTGGGTTAACCCCGATGCCGCTGCCGCTGAAGCAATTGGCCGGCATATTGACCAATGCCCGAGCGGTGCGCTGCAATACGAGCTTCTTGAAGAAGAAAAATAATATAAAGAAAGAGGGTTCATAATGCATAATGTAGTTCACGATAAAGACAACAAACGATTTTGGATCTCAGATCAGGACTCAATGGCTGCTGAAATGACTTATGTAACCTCAACAGCCAGCCTTTATATTATCGATCATACCTTCGTAGACACCGCTTACCGCGGACAGGGGCTTGGAGACCTGCTTGTCGAAGCCATAGTGGAATACGCAAGGGAAAACGAAATTAAGATTCTGCCCCTATGTCCTTTTGCTAAGGGCAGATTCCAGCAACGTGCCGAACTTGGAGATGTCCTGCATAAATAATCGCAGCCACCTGGTAGAGGCCCGAAATCAAGCAACCTGATGCTTTTTATATGCCCGATAAGTAAAAGGCAGCAGCAGTGCGATACCGATGATTGCAAAACCTGCCATGACCTTATACTCCGGAATCAACTGTCCAAAAATATGGAACACTTCGTAACCGGTAATTCTTCTGGAACTGTCAAACATATTGCTTGGAAGCAGAGCCATCAGATGGTTAAACAGGCGACTGGTTTGGCTTGCCGGAATAGCCATCGGGACGAAAAGCAAAATTCCGATAGCTATGATAACGGGAAATGGACTGCGCATACGGCTGGACAGCCACAGCGTTACCGCTCCCACAAGAAGACAGGCCAGACTGCCAATGAGGACTGCCCATAAATAGGTTTGAACAACGGTATAGGGGACCGGTGCCAAAAAGTGAATCATCTGCACACTGGCATTTCCGCCATCAAAGCCACATATCCCGAGCAGCAGAAGAGTGTATGTGGTCAGCCCCAAAATAAGCAGTCCCAGAGAAACAATTAGGCTCGCTTTTATTTTCGCGGATATAGCCTTGCTGCGCCCATAGCGGGAAGATCGGAGGATAGCGTCAGCCCCACTCTGATATTCACCGGCAAATACGGGGGCCAGACAGACAGCGATGATGAAGGTGGTGAATAAAAAAATAAACTGCATATTCTCAAACACATTTACCCAGCCTGTAACAAAGTCCATTTGAAAAGGAACGGGGATACTCTCATTCATCTTGATAAAGTAGTCTTTCTCTTCCGCCGAATAATTGCCAAACGCATAATCCGCATTCAAATATTCGCGTACCCTCTCCAGCCGTTTCTGATAAAATGCTGTGGCGTCACTTGGTTTCAATTTACCGATTGAATAATAATCGTATGCATTCACCGGTGAAAAAGCATAGTTAATCAATGAATACATTTGTTCATACTTCACATCAAACTTGGCGTTAGCTTCAACAGTCATCTCCCCTTTCTCATCAAGATTCTTGGGGTCATGAAGCAGATTCTGATGCCCTCTTATTGTATTTTCCAGCTTTTCCGAAGTTAACGGACCGGCAAGCTGCCGGTTGTACGCTCTTTCCAACTGGATGGCGGGTATCCCATTTAAGAAATTGCCATCCTTGCCTGTGATCTGCGCATTTGCAACCAGAACAGTGGACATCAATATGGCCATGGTTACTATTATTGCTACCCCTGCATAAAATGACTTCTTTCGCATGATCTTCCGCAACTCAAACCGGGTTAAAGTATCCATCGATTCTCCCCCTTTTTCCTTCACCAGCTATTGCAGCCTGTTCATCTTGAAAATGGTACAGATAGAAATCCTCCAGCGTCGGTACAACTGATGTTGTTGATCGATCTGAAGGTTTCTCCTTTGATACAATGCGCAGCTCCACCTGATCCCCTTCGTGCCGCAGATTACTGATACAATAACGGTCATTCCACTCCTCAACCTCCCGGGAAGAAATATGGCATGTCCAAACCAAGCCTTCCATCGCAGCCGTTAGTTGTTCCACCGTACCTGTCATCAATAGGGCCCCTTGCTTCATCACCAGAATCTGGTCCGCTATGTATTCTACATCCGCCACAATATGAGTCGATAGGATAATAATCTTGTCCTTGGCAAGATCAGCGATGAGATTGCGAAAGCGTACCCGCTCTTTGGGATCAAGACCCGCCGTTGGCTCGTCCAGCACCAGCACGCTGGGATCATTTAACATCGCTTGGGCAATACCAAGGCGCTGTTTCATCCCCCCGGAAAAGGTGCGAATTTTCTTACGTGCTACCTCCGACAGGGCTACCCTCTGCAAAAGCTCCCTGGCTTTTCCTTTTGCCGCGGGCAGGCTTAAGCCTTTCAATGACCCCACATACCAGAGAAATTCCTCTGCGCTGAAATCCGGATAGTAACCGAAATCCTGGGGCAAATAGCCCAACATATCGCGATACCTTTCCCCCATATGGCTGATTTCCTCACCATTCATATGAATCGTTCCCGATGTCGGGTTCAGAATGCCACAGATCATCCGCATCAGTGTTGTTTTCCCCGCACCGTTAGATCCCAGCAGACCGTATACACCATGGTTGAACCGAATTGAGATTCCATTAACTGCTTTTTTAGCAGAAAATTGTTTATGCACCTGGTTCAAAATCAGTTCCAGCATCCCGTGCTCCTCCTTATAATCCCCATATCTTCGGCAGGCTTTCCCCGAATATCACATCTGTATACTTGATGCGGTCTCATGGCTCCGGCAAGTCTTTCGCAGACTATTTACCTGCAAGAATACACCTATGGTAGTCAGCAGCAGTAATACCAACCATATCACTATAGCCGATGATTCAAACAACCCGAGAGAAGGATTACATGTCAAAAACATCTGTCCGATCACCACCAGACCGCAATATAAAAGACAATAATATCCGCAGTTCCGGGTACGAACCCGATTCAGCAACCACAGGCAGCCAAAACACGTCAGATTGAAGGGCACCAGCAGATACAATACCAGATCCAGGATTCCCGTCTCTGTCCACGCACTTAATAAGCCCCCCAGCAGTGTTAATCCAATCAGATCCGCCAATCCCAGCAGACTCATCCGAACGAGTGTCAGCTTTTCAAGACGATGATATGTACTGAGTTCAATCTCCTGCATATTGAAGCTTATTGATTGGGTCATAGTCTGAATGCCCGCTATTACCAGTAACGGAGCAGCTATAGAAGTCAACATGATAAGTTGAATATTTCCATTTCGGTCTTGAATAGAGTTATGCAGAAGGAGCGCCATTCCCAGAACAATCAGTAATTGTACCACCCACACTTTCCAGCTCATGAAGCGAAGCTGGACCTTATAAAATTCTCCAATACTTGTTTTCCGTTTCGCTTGTGCTTGGCTTAGCTCTGCTGCTGCCCCCTTGATGGTCTCCTCCAGCTGTATCTGGTCAACGGGGAACGAGGGGTAGTTCCTTAGGGTTGCGATGATAGTCCGCTGCTTCTTGCTCAACTGAATCCCTCCTCTCCAAGTGGCGTCTTAACAGAATCAACCCGCGCTTCACCCGATATTGCACCATACATACATTAACTCCCGTGATCCGCGCAATATCGCGAAAGGTCAGATCCAGACAAAACCGCATGAATACCAGCTCCCGCTGCTCTTCAGGAAGGCATTGAAGCAGCTCATCTACGAGCGCCTGCCGTTCAACCTGTTCCTCAACAGATCCGCCCTGCCATATAACTCCTCTGTCAGCAGCCTCCTCTGTTTCCATCCTGGGTAACTGCGACCATTTCCGGAGGTGGTCATTGCACAAGTGACGGGCGATCGTGTACAAGTATGCACGGCATTTCCCTGTATTCGTGTAACCTTCTATGTTCCTGCAAAAACGGTAGAAGGTTTCCTGAGTCAGATCCTTAGACTCTTCTTCACTCCGGACCCGGTAGTAGCAATACTTCTGGATTCCAGCGTAATACCGCTCAATCAGCGGTGTGAGATACCCGGCATCCCCCTCCTGGATCCGACGAATCCATTCCCCCTCATCCAACTTCGTCTCCCCCTCTCTATATCTATATAACTGTATTGGGCAGAAAAAAAGTGAAGCCAACTTGTGATTTTTTTGTGAAATTGTTATTTATAGGTGGATATAAAAGGGGAAGAGTGATCAGTAGTTAAGGAGTTAGCCCATAATGTATAATAAACTTGACACCATGAATGGTTTATAATACATTATGTACATCAAACTTAACTTGTTATCAAAATATAGTGTAGGCGGTGTAGCGATGACGTATCAAGAAAAGAAGAGCATTGTATCTCTGATCACGGCAATACTTATTTTCGGATCTTATTGTGCTTACATGTTTCCAAAGGCACCGGAGGGGGCTGACTCAACGGAAAGCTTTCATTATTGGGGTTCGTTCGTGATCATTTTGACTTTGGTTTCAATCGCAGCGCATATCCTGATCAGCATTATTTTCAATATTGCCTTTAGGATAACGACCGGAGAAAAGGAACCGGCATTTGCAGATGAACTGGATAAACTCATTAACTTGAAGGCCACACGGAATTCTTTCTTTGTCTTTGTCCTTGGCTTTCTTGCTGCAATGGGGGCGCTGGTCAACGATCAGTCATCACAGGTGATGTTCGTGATCCTGATCGCCGGCGGATTCATTTCTGATGTAACCGGCTCTATCACGAAACTTTATCATTATCGGAAAGGAGTCTAGGATGAGTAAGAATCTTGTTGGCAATCACATCCGCAGATTACGGTTCGACCACGATGAAATGACACAGCAGCAATTGGCTGACAAGGTGGGCGTAACGCGACAGACCATCGTAGCTCTGGAAAAGGGCAATTACTCGCCATCCCTGGAACTGGCCTTCCGTATTGCCCTCGCCTTCAACTTATCTCTGGAAGAGGTATTCTTTTACGGAGATGGCACGAAAGAATAATGAATGAGGAGATGACAGTATGAATTCAAACCACACAGCAGCGAAAATAACGGGTGTCTTGTTTATTCTAGCAGCGGTCTCATCGATAGCTGGTCTTCTTTTATACGATCCGATCCTGAACGGCCCCGATTATTTATTAAAAGGTTCTGAACATGCCAACCAGGTGATACTGGGGGCGGTTATGGAGTTGATTCTTGTCGTCTCAGCTGTCGGCACTTCGATTACCATGTTCCCGCTTTTGAGAAAATACAATGAGACATTAGCCCTTGGACATCTATGCTTCCGATTTCTTGAGGCGGTTATCATCACTGTGGGCATCATCAGTGTATTGTCCTTACTGACCTTAAGCCGGGAATTCACAACTTCTGCTGCTGTAGATATATCTTCTTTTGAAGCTTCAGGTACACTATTAAAAGCCATCCACGACTGGACGTTTATGCTGGGTCCCAATGTCATGCTGGGTATTAATACGCTGATATACAGCTATATTTTTTATCAAACCAAGCTGGTGCCTAGGTTCATTTCGATCTTAGGCATTACCGGAGCCATACTGGTGTTAAGTGCAGGCATCTTTGAAATGTTCGGAGTCTTTCCTCAACTATCCGTGTGGGGGGCCCTCTTGTCTTTGCCAGTAGCCGCCAATGAAATGATCCTTGCCGTATGGCTAATTGTAAAAGGCTTCAACTTATCCTGGCATAGATAGGCCGTCCTGGGCTGTCGCCTAACCCTCCCCACCTGAATATATCTGGAGTATTAGATGATTCAGGAAAGGATGTTGGCCGTGCAAGCTGTTCCTCATGATCCCATTCAAGGATGGATTGCCTACACTTCGGACCGCGGTGGAACGTACGACATTTGGCTGTACCGACCGCAGGATGGTCTTCATTATCAACTTACCAAGGGGCTTGGTACGGAAACTACGGTTCCCTATTGGTCGCCAGACAGTAGAAGAATCGCATTCATCGGCATTGGCAACGTGGTCCACCTTCTGGATACAATCACACTCTCCGTAGCCAGGATCGACCAAATTGAGCTCTACACACTGCTGGACTGGTCCCCGGACAGTCGCTCCCTCACGTATGTCAAAAACGCGCGAATCATCGTCTATGATACGCTCTCCCACCACAGTTATGCCATTCCGGAGCCGGGTGCCAGCGATGTCCAGTGGTTCCCTTCGGGTACGGAGCTTCTATATGCAGCCCCGGATTCCACCGGCAATACTCAGCTCTTCCGCATCCGGGCCGATAACACAGACCGGAGACAGATCACACATAATACGGACGGCCCGCTCCATAACGTTCGGATTTCCCCCGACGGAACCTTCGCACTTTATACGTTCCCCGGTGCCAGCATCTCTATTATTTCGACGGTGGATTTGGCTACAGGCACCCTATATACGCTGGAAGGCGGACCGCTCGCCAAAAACTATTTCCCGGCATGGTCCCCTGACTCCCGGAGCATCGCCTACAGCGCAACCGCCTATATGGAGCCGAATTACTATTCTCTCATCCAGACCGACAGCCGTACCGGTCAGAACCAAAGAACGCTGGTGGCCTCCGACTGTTTCGCCACTCCTGTCAGCTGGTCGCCGGACGCTGAGAAAATCGCCTATTTATCGGGGTGTGCAGGTACCGGAAGCGCAAGTCAGCTCTGGATTGTCGATATCAGGGAGCAGATCCCGGTGAACGTCCTCAGCGGCGGCCGGATTACCTCCTTGCAGTGGTCTCCCCGCGTCAGGAGAGTTCCGGCAAAATGGGGGAACGTCCTATAATTATTTGATCCTGTGGGCTGATTTCAACTAGATCCTTCACATTGAAGGACGGCTGTCGTTCCCTTCTCCGTAAAACAATCAAAATACATCAAATAACAATCTAAATATATTGTAATACGATAAATAATGTGCTAAATTAAATGTAACAATAATTAAATGAGGTGCATTTTATGGAACGAGGAACCACACTCTTTTTAAAGGTAGCTGTTATTGTAATTGGGCTCCCGGTTCTTGCTTTGTGTATTTTTGCGGTGCCTGAGATTGGGAATTTTGCAGCAGAGTTGTATCCGGATATGACTTATATTAAATATCTGGTACTCATCGATTTGTATGCATCGGTGATCCCCTTTTACTTGGCACTGTATCAAGCTTTTAAACTTTTAGGCTATATTGACAAGAACAAAGCATTTTCTGAATTGTCTGTACGGGTTTTAAAGAATATAAAATACTGTGCAATCACATTCAGTGCCTTGTATGTGGCAGGTTTGCCTCTCTTCTATCTCATGGCGGATATGGACGATGCGCCAGGGATCATAGTCATCGGCTTGCTCATGATTTTTGCTTCCATGGTGATTGCCGTTTTTGCTGCTGTTCTCCAAAAGCTATTAAAAGAGGCCATTGATCTAAAAATAGAAAATGACTTAACAGTCTGAGGTGAAATCCATGGCGATTGTAATTAATATTGATGTGATGCTGGCTAAACGGAAAATGAGTGTAACCGAACTTTCGGAGAGGGTGGGAATCACAATGGCTAACCTTTCCATACTGAAGAATGGAAAGGCAAAAGCGGTTCGATTATCCACTTTAGAGGCGATCTGCAAGGCTTTGGAATGTCAGCCTGGAGATATTCTGGAATATAAAAGTGGCGAAGACATTTAAGGAGTAACAGGTTCAATAAAACAGCGGCAGCCAAGGACATTATTTTCTCGTCCCTGGCTGCCGCTGTTTCTTTATTGCCGTCAGTCCATTACTTATTCCACTTTCAGTGACACAGCACTTTTGGGCGGCATGCTGAAGGTTAGTTGCTCACCGCCCGGCAATTCCACAGCCACGATCTCTTCTTCTTCGCCATCGTTGAACAGCACCGCCCCAATCGATCCGTCCAGGTTGCGGAAAGCAACAGAACGGATGCGCTCATGGCTTGACGCGGAATCCATCCGCAGAGCCTTGGGCCGAATCACTGTGCTGAAATGCGCTAGTGCATAGTAGTCCAGCGTGTAGGTTAGTTCACGGGTCTGCTGGTCGATCCGGACGATACCGCGGCAGGTGCTTGTGCCGAAGCCCGGCACTGTCGGCCCGTTATGTTCATCTAGTGCCATATTCCACAGGACGAACGACTTACTGTGATTTCTAAGAATTTCAATCCCTGTGCGGATCACATTGGAGAAGGCTTGTTCAAATGGCGGAATCCATTCACCGCCTGAGCCTTCGGTGAAATGCACCTCTTTACCTTCATAAGCACGCTTCACCTGTGCCTGGGCAGAGGGTTCACCACCATACCAGTGCCAAGCTACCCCATCCACCTCTTCCCCTGCAGCTTCCAGCACGGACAATGGGTAATCCGGGCGGTCCCAGTTGTGGTCATAGCAGAGAATTTTACTGTGGATGTTATGCCTCAGAAATGCAGGCTTCAAGTAATCCCGCACAAAAGATGCCTGCGCCTCCGGCAGCATAAGCATGCTCGGATAATGCTGCGGTTCAAACAGCGGTTCATTCTGCGGAGTGACAGCATATATAGGCAGCCCGTGCTCTTGGTAAGCCTGAATGTACCTTACAAAATAGTCAGCGTACACACCGTAATATTCTGGCTTCAGCTCTCCGGTGATCATCGACCCGCTGGTCTTCATCCAGCCTGGAGCGCTCCAGGGCGACGCCATCAGCTTGACCTCCGGATTCAGTGCCAGCGCCTGTTGCAGAAGCGGGATGATATCCTCTTCATCATGGGTGATGGAGAACCGGTTCTGCTCCATATCGGTTTCCCCTTCAGACAGATCATTATAGCTGTAGACCGTTCTGGCATAATCCGAGGCGCCCATTGGATTCCGCAGGACCGATAAGCCAATCCCCGCCGCCGGATCAAACAGCCTCACCATCAGCTCGGTTCTCTGCTCCGGGCTAAGCACCTGGTTGATCAGATATGCCGCCGAATCGGTAAAAGAAGCCCCGAAGCCGTCCATCTCCTGATAGGTTTGACTCTCGTCAAGGGTAACGGTGACGGTCGCTTGATCTGCATCTGCTGCTTCCAACTGCTCTGGCGGCTGTTCTATGAATAACCCGTCTTCGCCTGTGGACTTGTAAATGACTAGTTTCTGCAATGTGATTTCCCTCCGGATGGCTGTTTTATATAAAACGAAATTAAGATCTTCCATTCTTTGATTTTCTTCGTGACTAGATTCAAATCAACAAAAACGTTTTTATTTTTGGCGGTAAGAAACGGCTTCGCCGTCCAAAAAAAAGAGGCGTTATCCGTTTCAATGAGCCTTGCACCTTACATCTGGTCATTCCGGTCAAACTTCACATGACTTGAGCCTCTGACGATAATCTCGCCCTTCAGCTTCTGGGCGTTGCCTTGTTCTTTCTTCTGTAACATGCGGACCAGGTGGTCGATCGTCAATATTCCCTGCCTGGCGATTTGATTCCGCACCGTAGTTAACGGAGGGGAATAGTACTGGGCGATATCAATATCGTCAAAGCCCATTACACTAATGTCGAGCGGAACCTCGTATCCATGGGTTTTGAGCGCCTGGATACAGCCGATTGCACTGAGGTCATTGCCCGCCAGAAAAGCATCAGGCAGCTTCTCGGGAAACGCCCGGATGAAAGATTTCACCGCATTAAAGGTACTCTCCTCCTCGAAATAGCCCTGCAAAATATAATCCTCGCTCAACGGCAGACTGTACTGGCGCAATGCTGCCAGGTACCCTTCTCTGCGCTGCACGCTGTCAAACATCGTATCCACGCCGGAAATATAGGCAATTTTTTTATGACCCAGCCCGATTAAATATTTGGTTGCTTCATACCCCGCCTCAAAGGAGTCAAAAATGATGCTGCCCATGTTCTCGTTCTGCAGCACCCGGTCCAGAAACACCGCTTTGATATTCTCCTTGTTCATCGCATGAATGTCTTTATCGTTAATCCCCAATTCTTCATAAATAATGACGCCATCCACACGCCTGCCGAGGATATTACTCATCACGACCTGCTTATCTTTGGTCACAAATACGTTCAGCCCGTAGCCCAGCCGGTCACATTGCCTGGACATGGACTCTACAAGCTTATAGAAATAGGGGCCTGCCACACTGGTTGTAAAAAAGCCCAGCATCATGGTTTTTCCCGACTTCAGCTGCTTACCGTTCAGGTTAGGGACATAATTCAGCCGCTGCGCTACCTTAAGCACATGCGATTTGGTCTCCGGATTCAGGACATCCACATTATTTAATGCATTTGATACCGTTGAGATTGAGACTCCTGCCTCTCTAGCGACGTCCCTGATTGTTATTTTTCCCATTATCCATTTTCCTTCGCTATAAAAACGTTTTTATCGATAATAAAATAACATAAAACCGCTTTTCAGTACACTAGTTTTTCTTGGTTTATCGGAATTGAATAAAAGTTAGAATAAGCCCTGAAATATATGGGGTCTGGTCGTAACTGCGGGGAATGTTTGGACTTCTGGCCGCTGTTATGTTTGAATTCCCTTATTTAATCCGATAATTGCAGTAGGAACCTACAGAAAGATTTTCCTTCCGATGCGAACTTTTCTGCGGAAAGCTTTCAGGGGGCGTATTCGATCCTACATTTCAAACTTCCCTCCGTTACTACTAGAATTGTAGAGTCGTCAGCTTTTGTTAATAAATTTTAGACTGATCCATTAAAAGAAGTAACGGTGGACCAAGACTTGATAAATAAAGTCTTTGACTGCAGCTGTTGTCGTTCAACTAACGTTTCCCGTTAGCTCAATACGTACTGGGTTATTTCCCCTAAATTAATTATGTCCATCAATATTACCAGAAGATACTGTATCATTTCGTTTCCAAGCTGGTTTCATACTAACCACTACCTGAATGGGAAAAATTAAAACCAATATTCCACTCATGGCCAAGTAAAAATGGCTTGCCATAAAAGCCTAAATCCAATCTTAATTTAATAATAGGTAAATGTAAAATTCTAAATAGAGCCACTCGTATAAGCATATCATCTGTAACACTTCGTAACTGGTCAGGTATAAATTGATATTTTTGAATTTTGTAACGCCTAACTTCAGGAAGGAATGATAATATGGAATCAAGTAGCTTTGTAGGGAATCCGGTTATCCGAACTGCGAATATTTCATCCAAAGTCTTCCCCCTAATATTCATTTAAATTAAATTCATTAGGAGATTTTTGAGCTTCTAATTCAAACATTCTACGAAAAAGAGTTGGCGATACACCAAAGTATCTCTTATATAAATCAGAAAACTGAGAAGTTGAAATATAACCCATGCGAAGTGAAATCTCTTTTATGTTAAGT
>NZ_LVWH01000240.1:0-19337 GCF_001909045.1 Paenibacillus sp. P3E
CTCCCAAACCCTCCCTTAGCCAAGGGAGGGCCCCAAGGGCTCCGCCCTCTGGACACCCGGCTAAGTGCAACTGGCGTGGGCATTCAGACTGGCTCTACCTTGGAATGTTGGAGTAGGAACGCTTGCCGTCCCTGCGGGACACGCTTAACTGCAGCGGTACCTAGCAACGGGTAAAGATTTAACATTTAAGATCAAAAGACTAAGATCAGGGTCAAAAGAATAAGATCAAAACCCTTGATCATCTGATGTTGTACAATGTCTGATCTATATGAAGATCAAAGGACTGAGATCAAAAGATGTGATCAACGGAAAGGGAACTTCATTCCTTTACCGCCAAGTCCTTTGAGCTGCTTCATGGCGTTTTTCTTGCCACCCTTGCCTCCGCCGCCCATCATGCCGGAGAACTGCTTCATCATCTTGCGCATTTCATCGAACTGCTTGATAAGACGGTTAACCTCAGCCACGTTGGTTCCACTGCCGGTGGCAATGCGTTTGCGGCGGTTGTGGTTGATGATCTCAGGCTGAGCCTTCTCGGCTTTGGTCATGGAATGAACAATAGCTTCGACGCGGCCCATCTGCTTGTCGTCGACCTTAAGGTCCTTCATGCCCTTGGCTTTGTTCATGCCAGGAAGCATGTCGAGAATCTGGTCGATAGGGCCAAGCTTCTTGACTTGGTCCATTTGCTCCAGGAAGTCATCGAACGTAAATTCTGCATTGCGCATCTTACGTTCCATTTCCTTGGCTTTTTCGGTATCGATGTTGGCCTGTGCCTTCTCGATCAGCGACAGCATGTCACCCATTCCGAGAATACGGGATGCCATCCGCTCAGGATGGAAAGGCTCCAGCGCATCAATCTTCTCACCTAGTGCAGCGAATTTGATCGGGCAGCCAGTGACCGCCTTGACAGACAATGCGGCACCACCGCGGCTGTCGCCGTCAAGCTTCGTCAGTACAACCCCGGTAAGCTCGAGCTGCTTATTGAAGCTGTCGGCAACGTTAACGGCATCCTGACCAGTCATTGCGTCTACAACGAGCAGCACTTCGTCAGGACTTACAACGTTATGAATCTGCTTCAGCTCTTCCATAAGCTCTTCATCAATATGCAGTCGGCCTGCAGTATCGATAATCACGTAATCCAGGTTGTTATCCTTCGCATGCTGAACAGCTTGTCTGGCAATTTCCACCGGACTCGTCTGATCACCCAACGTAAATACAGGAGCCTTGATCTGTTCACCCAGGACCTGCAACTGCTTGATCGCAGCCGGGCGGTAAATATCAGCAGCTACCAACAGCGGGCGGTGATTCCCCTTCTGCAGCAGCTTAGCCAGCTTGCCTGAAGTGGTCGTCTTCCCTGCCCCTTGTAAACCAGCCATCATGATCACGGTCGGCGGCTTGTTCGACTTAGCCAGCTTTGCCTGGCTTCCGCCCATCAGCTCGGTCAGTTCCTTGTTGACGATATCAATAATTACCATGCCGGGAGTAAAGCTGTCCATTACTTCCTTGCCAACGGACTTCTCCTTCACCTTGGACACAAAGTCCTTGACTACCTTGAAGTTAACGTCGGCTTCCAGAAGGGCCAGCCGTACTTCGCGCATGGCTTCATTTACGTCTTCTTCGGATACTTTACCTTTGCCACGCAGCTTGCTGAACACATTCTGCAATCTTCCGGTTAAACCTTCAAACGCCATATGCAGCTTTCTCCCTTCATGCTACTCTAACCTCTGCAAACGATCCACGAGCTCCGTGAACCGCAGTGTATATTGCTCAGGCAGCATCCCATTCTCCGGCAGTCTGCGCAGTTCTTCTAAGTATTTGTTGCGGCTCTCATGCTTCGTAAGCAATCCCAGCTTTTCTTCGTAATTCTCCAGAACCTGCTCCGCACGCTTAATGTGCTCATACACGGCTTGGCGGCTAATTTCAAATTCAGCGGCGATTTCTCCCAGGGAGAAGTCATCGTGAAAATAATATTTAAGAAACGTTTGCTGCTTATCCGTAAGCAGGCGTTCATAAAAAGCAAATAACAAGTTAATCCGGTTGGTTTTCTCGAGCCTATTCTCCTGACTCATTAAGGGCACTCCCTTCGTCAAGGAAAAACACTTTACAGCTTCACAACGTCCCTTATGATACCTAAAACAAAGAAAGATGTCAAGCCTTTTTGCTTGTCATCTCGTTCTTTGTTCTAAAAGTGTATTTCCCCATGGCGGAGCGCACCCATCAGTGAATTGGCAGCACGTAAAGAAGCACAACAAAAAAGTGGACTATGGTGCCTCCGAGAACAAACAAATGCCAAATTGCATGATGGTAAGGGAATCCCCGCCACACATAAAAAACCGTTCCCAGTGTATACAGCAGCCCGCCGACCAGCAGCCAGGCCATGCCCCCATCTGCCATCACCGCTGAGAGCGGATTCCAGGCAATCACAATCATCCAGCCCATGGCGATGTAAAAAATGGTGGACATGAACAGAAATTTCTTAACGAAAAAGGCTTTGAAGAAAACGCCGAACACAGCTACACCCCAGGCAATCCCAAACAAGGTCCAACCTAGTGTCCCCCGGATCGCCACCAGCATAAAGGGTGTGTATGTACCGGCAATAAACAAGTAGATGGAGGAATGGTCCAGAAATTCAAAGAAGTCCTTGGCCTTCCCTTCCCTAAGACTATGCACAAGTGTTGAATTAATATACAGCAGCAGCATCGTGGCACCGTAAATGGAGAAGCTGACCACATGCCAGGCTGTGCCGTTCTGTACAGCGAAGACGACCAGCAGCACAAGAGCTACTATGCTCAATACCGCTCCAATCCCATGCGTTACCGCATTTGCGACCTCTTCCTTGCGACTGTATGTGTGTGTATTTGCCATTCCACTATTCCTTCCATTCTGCGCTTTCCTTCTATTATATTCCCTTCTGCGAAGTCCTTCCACTTTGCTGCAGACCCTGGGTCTATAAGTTGATTATAGTTTATACAGCTCCGTATATTTAGCTTCTAAATAATCGGCCAGATAATCAGGGTTCAGCGGCTCACCTGTCACCTGTTCAATGATTTGTGATGGAGTCAGGCTCTGACCATAACGGTAGATTTTGTTTGTTAGCCATTCCTTGATCGGCAACAGGTTGCCGGCGGCTATCAGATCTTCAAGCTCCGGCAATTCCTTACGAAGTGTATTCAAAATTTGTGCGGCATACATATTTCCCAGTGAATATGAGGCAAAATAACCGAAGTCCCCGCCGGACCAGTGAACATCCTGCAGCACTCCCAGGGCATTGCTCGGAGGGGTAATCCCCAGGTATTCCTGATACTTGGCATTCCATACCCCAGGCAGATCCTTCACTTCCAGTCCTTCATTATAAATAAGCTTTTCAATCTCATAGCGGACAATGATATGCAGGTTGTACGTCAATTCATCGGCTTCAATGCGGATGAAGGAATTCGCTACACTGTTGATTGCACGGTAAAAGTCTTCCACTTCGACATTGGCCAGCTGCTCAGGGAAATGCTGCTGAAGATCTCCGTAGTAGCGTTGCCAGAATGAACGGCTGCGGCCAATCATATTTTCCCATAGTCTGGACTGGGATTCATGAATACCCATGGACGCCCCTTGAGCCAGCGGTGTGCCTACAAGATCCTTGCTGATATTCTGTTCATATAGAGCATGTCCACCTTCATGCAGTGAGCTGAATACAGCGCTTAAGACATTATCCAGCAAGTAGTTTGTCGTGATGCGCACATCCCCCGGGTTCAGCCCGGTAGCGAACGGATGCACACTTTCATCCAGTCGTCCGGCTTCAAAGTCAAAGCCCATTTGCTCAAGAATGAATAACCCGAACTTCTCTTGCTGCTCCTTAGGGAAAATCTGGGCGAGGAACGCTGTTTCGGGCTTGTTCTTGGATGCGGCTATAGCCTCGACAAGCGGAACGAGGCGGCTGCGCAGACGTCCGAAGATATCATCCAGCTTCTCAACCGTCAGATCGGGCTCGTACATGTCGAGCAGAGTATCATAGCGGGAGTCCTTCACACCCCAGTGGTCGATAAACTCCTGTGTGAACGCAACAATTTTGCTTAGGTACGGTTCGAAGGAATCAAAATCATCACTTTCCTTGGCTTCCTCCCAAATCGTCTGGGCATGGGCGGTGAGCATGGAGTACTCCTCATAGCTTTTGGAAGGTATACTCTGGCTGCGCTCATACTCCTTGCGGCAATCTTTAACGATCTTGTTCTGGATGTCGCTTAATTGGGTCATGACTTCCGGGCGGCTGAAATATTTTGTGAACTCGCCCATTTCCGGAGAAGTCTGCAGTCTGAAGATCTCTCCGCTGATCAACCCGATGGTATTGGAACGAATCTCCACACCTTTGCGTGGGGCGCCTGTGCGCAAATCCCAATGCAGTAAGCCAATCGCTTCTGTGTACCCGCTAATTTTGGATAATAGCCCGCTGAATTTCTCCCACTCTTCCTGGACCAGTTGTTCCATGATTGAACACCCGCTTTCTCTATTTTTACCAGCTCCTCTTGATGATACTTTTTTAACTTCTTATAATCAACCGCACCTGCATGAATATGGCTTAGACGAGATTATTCTCTTGTTGCTCTGAAAACAATATTTTTGATCTAAATGAATATACTTTGTATACCCGCTGTGGGCCTTGCGTAATATGTACTGGAGCCATGGTATGGTCAAATTTAGGGAAAGTAGTCTATAGTATGTCACATGATCAGCAAGCAGAAGGGCTGAATGTATTCGAAGGCTTCGGAATCTTAGATAACCGATCCACTCCTTTTCTAGTGAAGTGTCCAGATAAATCACGGAATATTGACGCCGGTTCATTATAATCCGTATAATCAACTTCAGAGGATTATATCTTTAAATTTTAAATAACCCTCAAACTTCATCCAAAGGAGTGTATCCATGTACTGCTGGTCGTGAATCAAGCGGAAGCCGGAGATACTACGATAGAGACGGACAATCTTCCTTTTGTTATCAGCCGCCAGCAGGAAATCTTCTATGAGGACAGTATGCGTCTGGATGCAGACGAGCGTATATCTTCCTTCAAGCTGGACAGCAATTCACAGATTTATGGCAAGAATATTCTTGTGCGGGATGTGCGGAGCACCGGTATGCCCCTGGAGACCGCCGGAACTCTATGCAGCGTGACCACCAAATAATGTGTTAACATCCTTTTTATCAAGTACATATGTGCGAAAAGGGTGTTTAAGGAGTATATTAGGAATTAACATTCTCGGAGCAGGATGCTCACAAAACTTGGCGTATGCTTTCGAGACAGTTTTTCGGGGCTGAATCGGAGGGTGTATCGCTAAAAAAACTTTTAGGAGGCAGCAGGTCATGAGCCAAATCACTGATATTATGGAGTTTAACAAGAAATTCGTCGAACAAAAAGAATATGAAACCTATCTGACCAGCCGCTTTCCTGACAAAAAGATGCTGATCATCACCTGCATGGACACAAGGCTTGTAGAGCTTCTCCCCAAGGCTATGAATTTCAAGAACGGGGACGTCAAAATCATTAAAAACGCCGGTGCCGTCATATCCCAGCCTTTCGGCAGCGTAATGCGCAGCGTTATGGTAGCCCTGTATGAGCTGGATGCGGATGAAGTAATTGTCGTGGGACACTATGAATGCGGGATGGCTTCACTGAATGCGGACAAAATGATCAACTCCATTAAAGAACGCGGGGTATCAGAGCAGGTGTTATCCACTCTGGAGAACTCGGGAATTAAGCTCACGAAGTGGCTGCGCGGGTTTGACAATGTGGAAGAAGGGGTAATTCAGACTGTGGAGCTGATTAAGCGCCATCCTTTACTCCCCCCAAACGTACCTGTTCACGGCATGATCATCGATCCGGCTACCGGAGCGCTTGAACTGGTGTCTGACGGTTACGTGGAGAACAAGGCAACTCTCTGATAATCTGCTGTTTGCGTGGATCATACGATCCGCGCATTTTTTATGCTGGCCATCTATCTCGTCGTAATCATGATTATGTCCTTCTTCCGGCGCAGAAAGGAACGGCGCAGACTTCAGGAACAGGGTGGACGTTACTAATATGGGGGCAACCATTCTTACGATGGATGAGATTATTAATGCCATCTGTATGCATATGGCTGAACGCAAGAGCGTTCGGGTTCAGGATGTCCAGGTGGAGCTTAGCTGGGAAGAAGACACCGGATACACCGCAGAGGTGTGGATCGAAGGCCGCAGCCCGTTCCTGGTGGAGTCCAATATGATGGAAGCAATCCTCCGTTACACGCACAGTGAGTATGGCATACGTGCCTACCGTGAAGATGTCCGACTGGAACTGGATGATGAGATCACGGCGGTTGTGAATACGTCAACTGTATAGTTCCAAAAAAGAGACAGCACCTTGGCTGTCTCTTTTTTTCTGAAGATACTGCTATTCATAAAAATATTGTGTGATTACCCCTGAGCCACCGGCAACATTTACCTCGGCGTATGCTCCATTGATCAGCGTCATTTGCGGAGGAACATGACCATAATCCAAATCGTAAACAACGGGTAACTGCAGTTCTTCGGCCAATTCTTTATATGCATCCTCTGCCGTGTAATTGTCTATGGGTGTGTTGGTGCCGCCTCTGCCGAACATCACACCGGAACAGTTCTCGAACCAGCCGGCCAGCTTCATCTGCACCAGAGAGCGGCGTAGATCAACTGTGTTCAATTCACAATACTCCAGATACCAAATGACCGGTTCCTGATGAATGAAGGCTTCTTGAAAGTGACGCACATCGCCGTAGGGTGTGCCTATGATATGGCGGATGATATCAATGCAGCCTCCAAGCAGCCGGCCCCTGAGAGACACAGCATCACCTGAGACCGTCTTCCACTGTGTTCTGGTATTTAAATGAAATAGGGACGGCGATGGTTCCGCTCCCTCCACCTCCTGATGGTAGTTCAGCGAAGAGCGCTGGACGACCGATTGTCCACTTGCGGTGGATAACACCGTCTGCCACATCGCTGTAGTCTGGTCTGTAACCTTTCCGCGCAAATCTCCAAAACTTGGTCCATGCGCAGTCGCTATCCCTGTCCGCAAGGTGATCACTAGCAGCAGCAGGCTAATATCAGAGAAGCCCAGGACCCATTTGTGCCGCACCTTCCCAAAGTCAATATGCTCCAGCATCTCGATCAGCAGTTCTCCGCCCCAGGGCGGAATGATCAGGTCAATCCTGTCATCACTCATCATCTGATTGAACTCAGTGCCACGCTCCTTGCCGGATGCGGATTTGGCCTTGTCATGCTTATAGACCGTATCGCCGCAAATAACCTGAAACCCTCTCTCCTTCATGCGGCTGCAGGCTTCCCCGAACAGCTCCACAGATCCTGGGCCAACCCCTGCCGAGGATGCGGTCACACCAATGGTTGCTCTTTTTTCAAGTACAGGGTATGTAATCATCTTGAACCTCCTATAACTTACTTGCTTTATACTTAGTCTATCATTCTCCGGTGTTTTCCGGGCAAAAAAAACATGAACTTAGATTCGGCACGCTGCCGGTCATCACGTTCATGTCTTTGGGAATTTGGAAAGGGTCAGATCAAGGATATGGCCAGCAGCTCGAATAGCACCAGCGGCAGAATCCCATTGTTATTGACGGGTCCAGGGTAAGGGTAGCCCGGGCCTGGATAAGGCTGGTAATAGGGATTGTAGTATGGATTGTAATATCCGCGCTCCATATCTGCGGTCCCCCCCACCATGAGATATAGATGCTTGCAGTCCATTCCGGCAATCGTTCCTTCATGCATCTGACCGTCAATCATCTGTACATTGACTTGGTGATTAAGATAAGGCTTACAGGAGTGGTGCAGGGAATCGCGGACCCGGTGCAGATGCTGGACAACGGCCGGATCGGCCTGATAGATCAACGTTGCAGGCTGGCCGGACTGATAGAATGACATAGCTTTATAACCTCCGTAAATGGATTTGCTCCATTCTATGCATCTGCCCAGAGCACGGTGCCTATACTGTGTACCAGGTTTATGGAAGAGCCAGCTTTTCCACCCGAATGTTGACAACAGCCAGCGTCAGGCCAAGCATATTCTCCACAGCCCCGCGGACATTATACTGCAGACTTTTACATACCTCTTGAATCCGGCAGCCATAGTCCACTATGATTTGAAGATGAACGGCAACCTCCTCCTCTGACACTTCCACGGACATTCCTTTAGCCCCGATTTTGCTGCCCAGAAGTTTGGCCAGATTCCCCGTAACGGAACTACCGGACATTCCTGCGATCCCCGGAGTATCCATAACAACATAGCTAATAATAGCCGATATCACCCGATCAGAAATATCAACAAGCCCTTTTTGAACACCTTGATCCATCGTAAGTTCCTCCTCAAAGTATGGTTAGTTTAAGCATCGTCCGAATCGCTTCGTACAAAATTCACTTCGAAAGCATGCGCCTAATATCTACCAAGTACAGATAGGCTTACTCTCCTGAATCCGCAGCCAGCTGCGGCTCTTCCGGCCAGCGCTGCCGGATAAACATCTGGTACAGCTTCACTGTAATAATTTTGAGCATCATATAGACCGGAATAATCAGGAGTATACCGATAATACCGCCAAAATCCCCACCGGCCAATACCAGAATAATCGTAGTAATCGGATGGATATCAAGGCTTTTTCCAAAAATATAGGGTGCTACCAGGTTATCCTGAATCTGCTGGGCAACAAGCACAACCACAATGGACCAGACTGCCGTTGAAGGCGACTCAAACAGACCGATAATTAAAATAGGAACTGTTGACAGAATTGCTCCTATAAAGGGAATAAAGTTCATCAACACAGCTAGCAGTGTCAGGAGAAGCGCATAAGGCAGGCCTATGATCAAAAACCCAATATACATCAACACGCCAAGGGCCAGATTCACCAGTACTCTGCCTACGATAAATCCGCTGAGCGCCCCGTCAATGTCGGAAACCACCCCAGCGCCTTCTACCTGAAAGCGTTTCGGGAAAAAGCTCACCACTTTTGCGCCAAACTTACCGCCTTCCTTGAGCATGTAGAACAGAAGAATGGGAAAAGTAAACAGCACCATGGCAAAATTGGATACAAAGGAGAACAACTCCGATACAGAACTCGTCATCAGGGAAAAGCCTTTATTCAGATAATCCATCAGTTGGCCCGCCGGATTCATATCCGCAGGTATCAGCGAAGACAACAGCTTACTCTCCTCCAGCTTCTTCAGTTGTTCGCCCACGGCCGTGAACACGTTTGGCATGTTATTGCCGAGATTCACCAGCTGATTCTTCAGCGATGGCCAAACTCCTACACTGAAGCACATGAACAGCACGGCTATGATCAAATAGACCAGCAAAATAGCTGCCGTACGGTTCAGCTTCCGTGACTCCAGCAGATCAATCAGCGGCCGCAGCAGATAATAGAAGAACACCGCCAGCATTAAAGGCACGATGACCACACGGAATAACGAGAAAACCGGTGTAAAAATAAAATTCACTAGGGTGCCTACATAAATAATTCCCAGCACCAAAAGCACAGCGATACAAATGCGGATAAACAAATTTAATTTGGCCATGACCCTCTCCCGTTCCTGAATTCATCCTGCCGTCCTATTTTGGAATACGGACGGTGAAAACCGTTGGTTCTCCCTCTCTGCTCTCAAGCGTAAGCGAACCGTCCATCTTCTCCACGTTTTTCTTCGCAATGGATAATCCAAGCCCTGTTCCGCCACTTGCCGTCCGGGATTCGTCCCCACGTACAAACGGATCGAAAATCGTTGACCAGAGCTCTTTGGGGATGCCTATTCCGTTATCTGCAATCTCTACACGAACCTCTGTATCCTCCGGGATGACGGTTACCCGCAGGCTGGTCCCTTCGGGATTGTAGGCCAGCGCATTGGAGATCAGATTATTGATAACACTTGCGAACAGCTCCGGATCATAGCGGGCATATACTTCTTCATCTGGAACCTGAAGCTGAAGCTGGAAGTCTTTTTGCTCAATTTCGCCGTAGGTATCAGCAACAATCTCCCGCAGATGATCCCCCAGCTCCAGCCGTTCTGTATGAAGAATGAAATCCGGAGAGTCCAGCTTCAGCAACTCCAGCATATGCTGGATCAGCTTCGTCACCTGCACCGATTTGGTGTAGATATAATTCAAGTACTTCGTCTGGCGTTCAGGGTCAGTCCCCCGGCCTTCCATCAAGGCCTGCGCATAGCCTTGGATACTTGTAATCGGTGTTTTCAGATCATGAGACAAGTCAACCATCAGCCTCTGCTTGCTTTTCTCAGCCTTCCGCTTCTCTTCTGTTGTCTTCTCAATCACGTCGGCCATGTAATTGAAGCTCTCGCCGATCCGGAGGAATTCTGTCTCGGCATAAAGCGCAATCCGTGTGCTGTAGTGCCCTTCCATCATCTGCTTCAGACCGAGATTCAGCACCCGCAGCGGCTTCTTGATGCGTCTTGTGACCCAATAGCTGTATACAAAGATCAGCATGAGAATTAATCCGCTGACCATAAACACATAGAAAAACACAGAATGATTCAAATAGGAAACCAGTACAACGTTGTTAATGGATACTTTAATTACACTTCGGGGGATTTTGAGCAGCAGCCAGGCTGCGCGGCTCTCTCCATCTAGTTGGGTAATCGAATAGTAATAAGGCTGATCTGTGCGGTTCTCGAGTCCCAGAAAGAGACTATTCTCATCATAGGAGAGGGTCTGATCCTGCTTCTCTCCAATGACACGGATCACCTGTTTACCGGAATCAAGGATCTCCAGCCATCCCCCGCTATGCAGCAGCCGCCTGCTCTGTATACCCTCGCCCAGCTCTTCCCGGTAATCCCCAGCCTCGACGGAAAGATTCGGGTCCGTGAGCTGTTTGTTTAGAATCAGATGGGTGATATCCTTCTGAATGAACAGGTAGACTATCAGTACAATCATCAGCAGCATACAATTGAATAGCAGGAAATCCAGCGTAAGTGACGTCTGCAGCGGACGGTTATCCCTACTTTTCCACGGGTGCTTCAATTTTGTACCCCAATCCCCTGATCGTCTTCAGGTATTCCGGCTTCTTGGAATCACGTTCAATTTTGTCCCGGATATTGCTGATATGCACCATGATGCTGTTATCTTCATAGACGTAAAAGTCTTCCCATACGGCTTCGTAAATCTTCTTCCGGGTGAAGACCCGGCCCGGCTGCTCCATCAGCAGTTCCAGAATTTTGTACTCTGTAGAGGTCAAGCTAACCGGCTCTCCTGACACCTGTACCTGACAGCTGCTCCGGTCGAGCAGCAGGCGTCCGAGCACGATCTGCTCCTTCTTCGCTTCTTGTACCGCCGGGGCGTCGAACTGGTGAACCCGCCGGAGCATCGACCCTACACGGGCGACAATTTCCAGCGGATTGAACGGTTTGGAAATATAGTCATCCGCCCCCAGCTCAAGCCCCAGGATTTTATCATGATACTGGCTTTTGGCTGATAGAAACAGCACTGGAAAATGATTGTTTTCACGGATTCGCTTCAGCAGCTGCAGCCCGTCCATGCCCGGCATCATAATATCGAGAATCGCCAGATCAACGGTATGGCTCTGCATCAGCTTGAGCGCCTCATTTCCGTTCTGTGCTTGCAGAATGTTGTATTCCTTCTCCAAATAGAGCTGCAGCAGCTCTACAATTTCCGATTCATCATCGGCAATCAGAATGGTATACATCGTGAATCCCCCTCTATCTTTTTCCGCAAGGTGCGTTAATTGTAACTATAGCCTGCCATTCTTTATCCTGTCTAAACCAAATCTTAAGAATAGATAAAGTTTACTGAAGCAAGCAGAAACGGTTTGGCCGTCCTTCTAAGGGCGGTAATATAAGGATAAGTTATAGCGTGAAACATATAAATTCTTAAATTTAAAAAAAGCCGTACACCGGGCGAATCCCAGGTACGGCCTGACTGCTGAGGGGCGGAGCGGTGGTTAAAAAGCCACGCCGATTCCGCCTTCTCCGGCATATGTACCCATCACAGGTCCCATACTGGAGAACAAAATCTCTTTGAAAGGGTGTTTCTCAAGAATACGCTCCTTGATCTCCAGCGCAAGTTTTTCGCAATTGCTATGTACAATGGCGATAACCGCCTTTTCGTAATCATGCTGCTTGTCTTCGAGCTTCGCCAGCAGATGAGTTAGTGCCTTCGGCAGACCCCGTGTCTTCTCAACCACCTCGACAGTCCCCTCGTCGCTGATCTTCAGCAGCAGCTTAATATTCAGCACGGAAGCTACGGCACCGGATAACCGGTTCAGGCGCCCGCCTTTGATTACATTCTCCAGGGTGTCCAGGGTAAAGTAGGCTGTCACTTCCTCGGCTTTGTCCAGAACCATAGCCTTAAGCTCTTCTAGGCTTGAGCAGGTCAGTGACCATTTAGCCGTCATGGCGACAAGGAGGGATAAACCCCCGGAAAAGGTTTTGGAATCTATAATTTCAATCGCATTGGGTTGGCCTTCTTCTTCATACATTTCCTTGGCAATCAATGCGGTCTGATAAGTGCTGCTTATATTGGATGACATACAGACGACCATAATGTCAGTGCCTGCTTCCACTTCTTTGAACTTGTTCAGGAAGACCTGCGGACTGGGACTGGCCGTCTTCGGCAGCTCTTTGGAGTCCCGCATTCTGGCATAAAAAGCCTTCGTATCGGTATCTTCCGGCATGAGATCATGCTCGAAGTGAACGGGCAAATGAACAATATCCACATTATATTTCTCTGCATATTCAAGGGGTAAATCCGAACCGCTGTCGGTAATGATCTTGATGGGCATCAGAGTGCTCTCCTTTCAATTCTATATTATTATAGCCAGCCTGATGGGCAATCAATAGTACATTTTATAACTTGTCAAAAATCTTGTTTTATGCTT
Source organism: Paenibacillus sp. P3E (assembly GCF_001909045.1). Classification (NCBI taxonomy): domain Bacteria; kingdom Bacillati; phylum Bacillota; class Bacilli; order Caryophanales; family Paenibacillaceae; genus Paenibacillus; species Paenibacillus sp. P3E. The sequence continues at coordinate 12,893 of NZ_LVWH01000240.1, forward strand.
TCCGATCTTTCTTAACGGTTCGTGATGTGATATGGTGAAAGTATAAGCCTACAGAAATGGAGTGTAATCATGAGCAAGGGAAGAGTATGGAATAAAGGCAAACATAACGGAAGAGGTCTATCGAAGAAAAATATAGCGTCAGAGGAAACAGAGGGACAAATGCAGCCTGTAGAGGCTGAGGAGAGTTTCATTCCACGCATTGATACGGTCAAGCCGATGAACCGCAGCAACTGGGTAACCCGGCCGTCCCGGACGACTCCCAAGGAGCCGGAGAAGAAGTCATAAACCAGTTAAGGAATTGAATTTCCAGCGAGAAATATAAGGATCATTTCTGGCGGGAAGCGTATAATATTGTGGCAAAAAACAGGCAGCAGCGTAATTCCTACGCCACTGCCTGTTTGTCGTATCCTCATGGACATTCAGAACTGTTCCCTGAATCTAATGTCAGATCACTCATCACCAGTCTTCTGTACTAGACTAGAGATTCACACTCTTCATGCTCTGTTCCGGATAGCGGGTTCCGGCTGCCACTCCTAGTGGCGCAGCATCATCAATGCTCTTCAGATCGTCGCCGTTTAAGCGGACTTCCAGTGAACCGATGTTCTCCTCCAGATATTTCAACCGCTTCGTACCGGGAATCGGAATAATGTCGTCACCCTGTGCAAGCAGCCAGGCCAACGCCAGCTGGGAAGGCTCGCATTCCTTCGCCGCAGCAATCTCCCGGATACGCTTCACCAGATCCAGATTTCTGGCGAAATTCTCCCCTTGAAAACGCGGAGAAAAACGACGATAGTCGTCTTCCGCCAAATCCTCGAATGTTTGAATTTGACCGGTAAGAAATCCCCGGCCCAGCGGGCTGTACGGAACAAAACCGATGCCAAGCTCACGGCAAACAGGCAGGATCTCATCCTCCACATCGCGGCTCCATAGCGAGTACTCTGTCTGCAGCGCCGTGATCGGATGAACCGCATGGGCACGGCGGATCGTTCCGGGAGCCGCTTCTGACAAACCGAGGAAGCGGACTTTTCCAGCCGTTACGAGATCAGCCATCGCGCCTACAGTCTCCTCGATCGGTGTGTTAGAATCTACCCTGTGCTGATAGTACAGATCGATATGATCTACTCCCAGACGACGAAGGCTGGCATCACAGGCAGACTTCACATATTCAGGACGGCCATTTACACCGAGCATTTTCCCTTCTGCACTCCGCACATTGCCAAATTTGGTGGCGAGCACCACATGATTCCGTTGCCCCTTAATTGCTTGTCCCACTAGCTCTTCGTTCTTCCCGACCCCATACATATCTGCCGTATCCAAAAAAGTCACACCCAGATCAAGTGCCCGGTGGATGGTACGGATGGATTCCGCTTCATCCCGACCGCTGTAAAAGTCGGACATCCCCATGCAGCCCAGTCCCAGCGCCGAAACCTGCAGCTTGCCACTTCCCAGAATTCTGGTCTTCATTTCCAAACCGCCTCCTTTATTCTAATTATCATACCATAGGGGCTTCCAATGCTTAAATTTCAGTTCCTCTAATGATGTAAATATGAACGCAAAAAAAGAACATCACCAAAATGATGTCCTTCATCTGTAAACTTCTGCTATTTCACCCTATCTTCGGCCTTCTTACAGCTCAAGCGACTCCCCATAGGCAAGCGGTGTTCCCTTGATCCCGGCCTTACCCAGCGCCTGAACAAAAGCTCCCACATCCTGCACGATGGGCGGAAAAGTATTGTAGTGAATCGGCAGCACGTGTTTGGCTCCCAGCCATTTGGCGGCGATTAGCGCATGCTCCGGTCCCATGGTGAAATGTCCACCAATCGGCAGAATCGCCAGATCGAAGTCATAGAGCTCGCCGAACATTTTCAAATCTCCGAAAAGTCCGGTGTCTCCCGAATGCAGAACGGTGCATCCTTCCGCCTCAATAATGAAGCCCGCAGGTGTACCTCCATAGATGCGCTGTCCATCCTCTAGTGTAATGCTTGAAGTGTGGAACGCATGGATCATCGTCGCCTTCGCAAAACCAAAATCAACCGTTCCTCCGATGTTCATTCCAATGGTCTGGACGCCCTTCCCTTCCATATAGCCAGCCAGCTCCACATTCGCCACAACCGGCACATTATTCTGCAGTGCAATCGGGGCTGCATCCAGAATATGATCCACATGAGCATGTGTCAGCAGCACCATATCCGTCTGAATATCCTCCGGTTTGGTGACCGCAGCAGGATTGCCTCTGAGAAACGGATCGATAATCAGCGACTTGCCGTTCACCTCAATCTGTATACAGGAATGGCCATGATAAATGATTTTCATAAGTATCTCTCCTCTTCTCGAATGGAAATTCATTGGGTGCAAATGGACTAAACCGTGCAAAACCCTAAAGTTTACGTTACAATGACACCAAATACGCAGAAGTCCGGTCATAACCGGAAATCGTGAATATATCTATTTTTATGTCGTTCGTATGACTTTATGATATATACATCAATGCCTATTGTCAAGAGAGGTGTGAAGAACGTTGCTGTCCGTTGAAAAAACCATGCTGTTTCTGTTATCCAAAGTGGAGCAGATGGGCGCCCAGCAGTTTGTGGAGATCTACCAACAAAGGGGGTATACCTCCACCTATATCCGCAATGCCTTATCCCGCCTGAAAAAGGAAGGTTATATTGCATCCCCGTCGCGCTCCTGGTATCAAGTCACAGCAGCCGGCCTTGCATATATCAAGGCGATTAACAGTAAGCCCGCCCGTTATCAGGAGCAGTGGAATCAGACCTGGGATGTGGTCATGCTCGAAGTCCCTGAATCCGAACGCAAAAAACGCGACCTGTTTCGTTCGGCGCTTTTGCAGCTAGGCTATGGACCTCTGTACAACAGTGTGTACATTTCTCCATGGAATTACCGTAATGAAGTCGTTGCACAGATCCGGAAGCTGGAGCTGGAAGGCAAGGTATCTATCCTGCAGGGCCAATTCCTGGAAGGCTCGATTACACCGCTCAAAGCACAGTCCATCTGGCAGCTCGATAAGGTCCATACCTTATATCAGGAGAAATCAGGCTGGCTGCAGCAGGAGTTTGCTCCATTAATGCATGAGGCGCTTGAGGCCGGGCAGCCTTTACAGCTTTTCCTGTTATATCTGCAGATGGGCGAGGAGCTAAGCGGGATGTTCATGACCGACCCGTACCTCCCGGATGAACTGCTGCCGGACAATTGGTCAGGCAAACGCGTTCTTCAACAAATGAATGAATATGGGGCTACACTCGCTGGAGCGATTCCCCAGGATTCCTTTTATGCACAATTTATCAGGTGAGCCGTATGAGCTGCGGCAGATGAAGAAGCTGACCTATGGTTGGCTTTTTTGTGCTGCCCCGGAAGAAAGCACAAACCACAAAAAGCAGCCCAAACCGCAGGCTGCCCTTCATATTTCTATCGCTAAACTTCACGATGGCCGGAGACCAGAAGTTCCCTTACCGCTTCCATATTCGTTACCGGAGCACGGCAGGCGAAGTTCCGGCAGACATAAGCCGTGGCTTCCCCGTTCATGGCTGGTTTGTCCGCCAGATGCGGCAGCAGACGGAGAATCCCTTCGGCATCCCCTTCCCAGTTGACAAGGAGTGCCGCGTCCGGCAGATACGCCTGCTGGACGTGGGCCAACATGCTGTGGAGGGCAGCGTCTTCCCGTTTGCCGGATAGCACCCATTCCCTGCCGCCAGATGCTATTGCCAGATGAGCCTGCAAATACATGGCGTAGCCCGGCGGATAAGCAGATGCTGCCGAAGCCATCACTGCTGCTGTATGCTCAGCAACCATCTTCAGTTCTACATCCTGACTCATTACCGACAGCTTCCACAGCAGCTTCGCAGCCACCGAGTTTCCCGAAGGTATCGCTCCGTCATACCATTCTTTGGAACGGATCGGCAGTTCTTCCCCATCATGCCCCGTGAAAAAGAATCCGCCATTCTCCCCGTCAATGAACAGCTCCAGCAGTCCATCCTTCAAGGTCAGCGCCCGCTCCAGATAGACGGATTGACCCGTCGCCTCGTACAGTTCAGTCAGGCCCCAGATCATAAACGTATAATCATCCAGATAAGCGGGAATCGCAGATTCACCGTCCCGGTAGCGGGCCAGCAGCCTGCCGTCCTCCCGCCGCAGCTTGTCCCAGATAAAGTCTGCCGCCGCTATTGAGGCTTGGGCATACTCAGGCTTTTGCAGCGCCTTCGCACCCTTCGCCAGAGCCGCAATCATCAGCCCGTTCCAGGAAGTGAGCACCTTGTCATCCTTTGACGGATGGATACGCTGCTCCCGGTAGGCGAACAGCTTCTCACGCCACTCCTCCATCCTTGTCCGCAGACCCAGCGGATTCATACCCAAGCGCTCCGCCATCTCGTCAGGTAAGCTCTGCAGCAGATTCGGAATATTCTTCCCTTCAAAATTCCCCTCAGGTGTAATTCCGTACACATGGCAGTAGGAATGCATATCCTCCAGGCCAAGTGCTTCTTCAATCTCCTCTCGGGAGAAGACGTAGAACTTCCCTTCCACCCCTTCGGAATCGGCATCCTCCGCTGAGTAGAAAGCACCCTCCGGCGAAGTCATATCACGCTTAGCATACGCAAAGATCTGCTCAGCGACCTCCGCGTACAGCGGTTTCTTCGTGATCTGGTAAGCCTCCAAGTAAGCAATCGCCAGCAGGGCATTATCGTAGAGCATTTTCTCAAAATGCGGCACCAGCCACTCCCGGTCCGTGGAATAACGCGCGAACCCGAAGCCCACATGGTCGTACATGCCGCCCCGGTACATCGACTCCAGCGTCTTCTCGACCATACGCAGCGCATCCGGCTGGGTGTATGTCTGGCTATAAGCCAGCAGAAACGACAGATTATGCGGCGAAGGGAACTTCGGCGCATTGCCGAACCCGCCATATTCCTCATCGAATTGACGGCGGTACAGCTCATAGGCTTCGTGCAGCAGCTCTTCCCCGGGAATTCCCTCACTACCTTCACTGACACTTAGCGAGTTCTTGCGGTCCAGTGACTGAAGATCCGCGAGCAGATCATCTCCAAGCTTGTCCAGTGCTTCACCATCCTGCTCCCATTTGCGGTGAATCTGCTCCAGCACATCCATCAGCCCAATGCGCCCGAACATCTGCCGCTTCGGAAAATACGTCCCCGCATAAAACGGCTTCTTCTCCGGCGTCAGCAGCACCGTCAGCGGCCACCCCCCGCTCCCCGTCAGAGCCTGACACACCGACATATACAGCGCATCAATATCCGGCCGCTCCTCGCGGTCTACCTTGATGGCGATATAGTGATCGTTAAGAAGCTTCGCTACTTCCTGGTCTTCGAAACTTTCGCGTTCCATTACGTGACACCAGTGACAAGTACGTGTGAATCAACAACTAGCTATACCCAATAGAAAGGAAGACGGGCTTGTTGTCGCGCTTGGCGACTTCAAAAGCCTCTTCCGACCAAGGAAACCAGTTCACCGGGTTATGAGCATGTTGCAGCAGATACGGTGATTTTTCCTTGGCTAATCTATTGGGTACTTTTTGAGTTGTCATGGGGCATCACCTCTTTTCGTGTGGGATTTGGGTAAAGTATTGCTTAGGGTTAGTTTACCCAAAAAGGTGGGGGAAGGCTCATGAACGAAAGTGATTTTCACTCGAATGACTAACCAAGCCTACTTATATTTGATTATTCAATGCGTTTCAGGTATGGCGTTACTAAAATCATCGCTGTTGCTGCTTCTTGTAATATTTCAGATATATCATCAATTTTTTGCACCGAACTAATGTGTTCTACTATGATATCCAAATCACTCAAACCATTAATTATAATACTTAATAATTCTAGCACTTCAGGTTCCTTATAATCGCTTAATGCAGTAATATTTTGTATGAAATCACCATTGAAATCTCCGGAAATTTTTTCAACTTCTATCAATAGCGTATTTAAATAAGCAGAACCCCCTTCGCTTAAAGCATGTTGGTGATTCACAATTTCATCTATGGCCTGATTATACTGTAAAATAATTAGCCTTAATCTTCCCACATTTGCAATAGCATCTCTCCATTCTGTAAATGGTGCAATATCTAAACCAAATAAAGAGTATATCTCTAAAGGAATTTCTACTGGAAACATTGGAGACGATGGATCTCCATACATATCAACAACTCGATACATTGGCATGTCAAAACCGCTTAATATCGGGAGTCCTTTATACAAGGGTACGAAAACGATTTTGGCCCAATGTGTTTCTAATATCCATCTTGAACTGTTTAATTTCACAGCAGTGATCCAAGATTTATGAAGTTTACCACAAAGCAATTTATATTGTTCTTCAATCGTATTTGTCTCAGATATGGAATCTTCATATAATACAAATTTCACTCTGCTTTTCCCTTCCAGTTCCCGATTAATCACCGAAATTTTTGGTCCTAAAGATACTATAG
>NZ_LVWH01000241.1:0-18837 GCF_001909045.1 Paenibacillus sp. P3E
TTTATCTACCGATATCTATCTGTATCGCTGTTTTTCGTAAAATGTTCTTTATAAAGAACAAATTGGTGGGAGGCTGAGCTGTCAGATGGGGTGTGGTGGTGGGGAGCTGAAGGTGAGAATAAAGGCAGAAATGTCTTGAATCCGGCCAAAGTGGGCCTGAGGGCGAAACCAAAGGCAGAATGCCTTTGGTTCGTTCCAGCAGGGGCCGGACCACGTTAAGTAGCCGGGGAGATGATGGAGTCGCGCATGTGTTTGACATCGCTGATTGGCGGGCGTCCGAACATGCGGGCGTACTCCCGGCTGAACTGGGAAGGGCTCTCGTAACCGACCCGAAAGCCTGCATCGGCCGCGTCCAGAAACTCTGTAAGCAGCAATCGGCGTGCGACTTGCAGGCGTATAGCCTTTTGATACTGGAGCGGGCTCATGGCGGTGACCTTTTTGAAATGCTTGTGCAGGGCTGATGGGCTCAGGTTGACCTCCTTCGCCAATTCTTCAATCAGAAGGGGCTTGGCATAGTCACGGTTGATCCATTGGATTGCTTCAGAGATACGGTAGGCATGGCTGCCGGTAAAGGCAAATTGTGTGATTGACGCTCCTTGCTCGCCTTGCAGCACTCTATAAAGAACCTCACGGGTGATCAGCGGTGCGAGGACCGGGATATCCTCGGGGGTCTCCACAAGTTTGACCAGCCGCAGGACGGCATCCAGCAGTGAAGGGGTAGATTGGCTAACGATAATTCCCCGGCCGGTTTTTCCGTTCCATGGTTGCGGGTTACCCTTGACGATATCCAGAATGAGGTCTGGAGTGAAGTTCAACTGAAGGCTGAGGTAGGGGGCTTGCGGGGATGCCTCTGTGATTTTACCGATAATGGGGAGATGAACAGGAGTGACGAGATAGCTGGCCGGGTCATAGGTGTAGCTGTCGCCTCCCACTGTGGCTGTCTTGGAGCCTTGCACGATAATGCACAAGGAGGGGACGTTTATGGAATGTCTCGGCTCCAGTACATGAGAGGATCGTCTGAAAAAAAGTGAAGGCACAGCCGAAGGATGTGCGCCATCTGAAGGAGTGTGATGCTGAATCAGCAGAGCCAGTTCACGCTGATATTCTGAAATTGAAGGGTTAATGATAGATAAGCTCATAGATCTGTGCTCCTTTCCCGTACATTCAACTGAGCCTAGTGTAGCCACAATGGGCAGGATTAGGCAAGGATTGAATATGAATAGTCTACCTTTCACCAATGGGAAATCCCCATAATGAACAGGGTAAGCCATCAATAGAATGTGGCTAATATGCTGGAAAGTGGGGATTTAGATGTCAGGAATTGAAGGCAAGGTTATAGCAATTACAGGTGCAAGCAGCGGGATTGGTGAAGCGGCTGCGCTTCTGTTAGCGGAGCGTGGAGCGAAGGTCGTGCTTGGGGCGCGTGGAACGGGACGGTTGGAGGCACTCGCGGCCCGCATCGCGAGTACCGGAGGTGAAGTCGCCTACGCTGCAACAGATGTAAGACGCCGTGAAGACGTCCTGGGGCTGGTTAATCTGGCATGTGAGCGGTACGGCAAGCTTGATGTTCTAATCAACAATGCCGGAGTGATGCCGATCTCCCCTCTTGATGAACTGCGCGTAGAGGATTGGGAGGATATGATCGACATCAATGTTAAAGGAGTGCTATTCGGCATAGCGGCTGCGCTGCCAGTGTTCCGCAAGCAGGGGTTCGGGCATTTCGTCAATACAGCTTCTACCGCAGCATTTCGCATTGTCCCGAACATGGCTGTATACGCCGGCACGAAGTTTGCTGTGCGCGCCATCTCCGAGGGCTTGCGCCAGGAGGCTGGGGATAAGCTGCGCGTGACGATTATCTCTCCGGGCATGACACGGACAAACTTTGCGGAATCCATGACCAATCCGGAGATCAAGGCCAAACTTGAGGAGTCCCGGGATGAGATCGCGATGCCGGCGGATGCCATTGCCCGCGCTATGGCATTCGCCATCGAGCAGCCAGAGGGTGTTGATGTGAGCGAGATTATTGTCCGTCCCACTGCCCAGGGGTAAGCAGTCACTGATCGGCTCTGTTGAGCAAATGCCAGGATGCAGTAGAAAAAGAGCCGTGCGTCTACACGGCTCTTTTCTGGGTACGGTCCGCCTTAAGAGCTGACGGCTCTTGGAACAGGGTCAGATTTAGGACGTTACCCAATTACCACAGGTGGTCTATTTCTTGCAAGGTAAGGGTGCATCACCGCTGTCAGCAGACATGTTTGTTAAGGCAGCTTCTCGCCGCGCGAGCTGATGTACAGGTCATACCACTCCCTGCGGGACAGCTCCAGTTGGTCCGCATCTCTGCAGGCGGCGATCCGCTGCGGGTTCACTGTTCCAATGACCGGCTGGATTGCAGCCGGGTGAGTCATGAGCCACGAGAGCACGATCGCCTCGGGGGTAGTGTTCTTCTCTTCAGCCAGCACTTTGACCCTGGCGGCGGTGTTCACGATATTCTCCGGTTGCCCTTCCAGAGGGCGGCCGCTGAACATTCCCTGGGCCAGCGGCCCCCAGGCCTGAAGCTGGATGTTCTCAGCGCGGCAGTGCTCGATGGTGCCCTCGGGGAAGGTGATATCTTTCCAGGGCTCCCGGTTGACGCTGATTACGGCATCCACCCAGCTGATTTTGGCCAGGCTCATATGCAGCTGGTTGACGATGAAGGGTTCATCGCAATAGGACTGAAGCAGCTTGATCTGGGCTGCGCTCATATTGGAGACCCCGAAATGGCGTACCTTTCCGGCTGCTTTGAGCTGATGCAGCGCTTCGGCAACCTCCTCGGGGTCCATCAGCGGATCAGGCCGGTGGAGCAGCAGGATATCGATATACTCGGTTCCCAGGCGGTTAAGGGTTCCATCGACACTACTCAGGATATGCTCTTTGGAGAAATCGAAGACATTGGAGAGGTCTCCCGGCTCCATCAGCTTGATTCCGCATTTGGATTGCAGAATAATCTCTTCCCGCAGACCCGGACGATCCTTGAAAATCTGTCCGAATACCTTCTCTGCTTTTCCACGGGTGTAAATATCCGCATGGTCAAAGAAGTTGATCCCGATATCCAGCGCGGCCTCTACCGCTTCGTGGCCCTGCTTCACATGCTCTGCTGTAATCGGTTCATGATCCCAGTCTCCTCCTAGCCCCATGCACCCCAGGGCAATGCGGCTAGCCGGGATTCCGCGTTTATTCAGTGGCAGCGTTCTCAGCATGAAGATCCCTCCGTAATGATAAAATGGCAGCTCCGAGGATAGTGTACCTCTTTAGAATCCGGTAGGGTACTTTTTGTCACTCGAGGAACGGTTTTGGGTGCCTCCTTATCTTTCTCCTCCTCCTTCTCCAGGTTCAAATCCTCCATAGGAATCGGATCAACATTCTGCCTGCTTTCCGGCAGTTTGCTCATTAATAAACGGATTCAAGGCCCTGTAAACAGGAAAGAGGCCCGGGGGCCTCCTTTCAAACTTCCGTTTCACTTCAAAGTTGTAACACGTGTTATTGTGCGCGTGCTTATAGATCGAGCGGTGTGCCAATATCACTCATTTTCCGTTCGGACACATCCGCGAAGAGGCGTTTCAGCCATTTCAGCTCGATTAGACTGTGCTCATATTTGCCATACATCGCATGAAGCGCCGAGCGTGGAACGATGGCAATATGCTCCTCATATACCTGATAGGCAAAATTCACCTGATGTTCAGTTTCACGAATCCGCTCTTCCAGCAGCTTCTCGACCTTACTCTGATCAATATGGCGAGAGAACGCAAGCGCAGTGTAAAGCGGATGGAAGACCAGGTCGTTTTTTTTGATCTGCTGTAGAATTAGCTGCTCGAACAGGGCCTTACCCTTATCGGTAATGCGGTAGATGGTCTTGTCCGGACGGTCACTGCTGTGAATCACCTCAACAGCTTCAATATGTCTTTCTTGGACCAGTTTGTCTACAGCATAGTATAAAGACCCCATCTGCAGCTTCATCATTCGATCCATGGTCCGTTCTTTCATTACGAGCTTAATCTCATAGGGGTGCATATCCCGTTCCAGCAGCAGGCCCAGAATCACCATCTTCATGGACATGACGGCTTAACCCTGATTACTGGCCGGCTGCTGTTTTTTGCTGTGAACCTTAAGGCGGTCACCCGGCATCAGGAGGACAAAAACAAATCCCAGCACAGCCGGTACCAGCGCCCACATAAAGGTATGGGAAATCGAGCCGGATAGTGCACTCGAGATCTTCTCCAGTACAGGGGCGGGAATATGGGCTCTGGCTTCAGGAGTTAAGGCCGCCCGGGGATCACCGAATGACGAAGTATCTGCACCCGCACCGAAGGCATTACTTAGTTCGCTAGTGAAGCTGTTGCGCTGAATAATTCCGAAGATGGTAATGCCGAGCGTCATGCCCAGCGAACGCATGAAGGTGCTGGTCGAAGTGGCGGAGCCGCGCTGGCGCATGTCGAAATGGTGAATCGAGGACATGCTGAGCACAGAGAAGGAGAACCCTACGCCAAAGCCGGTCAACGCCATAAATGCATTAAGCAGCAGCCTGGAAGTATCCGGGGTCAGCGTGCTTAAGGAGAACACTCCGGCCACGAAGCAAACCGCAGATAACAGCATAATGTTGCGGAAGCTGGTCTTTGTAGTGAGCAGTCCTCCGGTCTGGCTGCCGATTACCGTACCGATCATCATGGGCATGAGGATCAGCCCGGAGTTCGTAGCCGAGCCTCCGTATACCCCTTGTACATAAATCGGAATGTATACTGTGGCGACGATGAAAGCCGAACCGTAGAACAATCCCAAGAGACTGCTGGTTGCAAACAGGCGGTTGCGGAACATGGCGAAGGAAATGACCGCCTCCGGCGCCCACCGTTCAATTAACAGAAAGGCAATCAGCAGTACAGCAAAGCCGGCGAATAAGCCGAGAATGGCAGCAGAATCCCAGGCATATTGATTGCCGCCCAGCTCCAGGGCAAACATCAGGCAGATTACTGCACCCACCAGTGTAAAGGCACCGCCCCAGTCAATGCGCTGCTTGGAGTGGGAGACGGATTCCTTGTAGGAGATGGTGATCAGAATAAATGCGACAACGCCTATCGGCAGGTTGATATAGAACACCCACTGCCAGCCTACATAGTCTGTAATATAAGCGCCGAGCAGAGGACCTACCACACTGGAAATACCGAAGACAGCGCCGAAGAGTCCGGTTAGCTTGCCTCTTTTCTCCGGGGGGAAGATATCAAACATTATGGTGAAGGCGATCGGCATAAGCGCACCGCCGCCAATCCCTTGAATCGCCCGGTATATACTGAGCTGGGTGATGCTGGTTGCCGTTCCGCATAGCGCAGAGCCGGCCAGAAATACGATTAGGCCAAAGATGAAAAACCGTTTCCGGCCGTACATATCGGACAGCTTGCCGAAGATCGGCGTTCCGGCCATAACCATGACCATATAAGCCGAGGTTACCCAGACGATTTTATCGAGCCCGCCAAGGTCGGAAACGATGGTGCCCATAGCCGAAGCTACGATGGTATTGTCCATTGCGGACATTAGAATGCCCAGCAGCAAGCCGACAACTACAAGCTTCAGGTTGCTTTCTTTACTATTCATATTTTGCAGACTCCTTCTGAAAAAGTTTCGTGAGCCTTATTATAGTCAAATTTGAATAGGGTAGCAAGTATTATTTCGCTAAATTTTAAACGAAATCTTCCCTTATTCAGGTCGTAAAATCAGACAAAACAAATAACCGCCGCCCTTATACAAGAACGGCAGTTGAACTAAGTATTCCAAAAGCGGGGACGTTTAATAACAACCATTTCACATATTGTTCAGCTTATATAGATCGCCGCTTCACTTCCGCAGGGGTCCTGTTTTTGAATGTATTGGATGAACAGCTCAGTCAGCTCGGGGTCAAATTGGCTGCCGGCACAGGCGCGAAGCTCCACAATGGCTTCTTGGAACGACTTCGTCGGCTGGTACGGCCGTTCGGTAGTCATGGCGTCGAAGGAGTCGATGATGGTCAGCATCCGGCACAGCCGGGGGATTTCTTCATATTTGAAGCCGTAAGGGTAACCCTTGCCGTCGTAGCGTTCATGATGCAGCTCGATGTAGGGGGCGAGCTCCTTGAATTTATCGTTCGTTAACGCCATTTCCCGGCCCCAGGTGACATGCCATTTGACCATTTCCCATTCTTCGGGCGCCAGCTTGTCTTTTTTATTCAGGATGCCCCAGGGGATCTCCAGCTTACCGATGTCGTGAATCAGTGCGCCCAATGTAAACTGCCGTTTGGTGAGGGGGTCGAGATTCAGCAGTTCGCTGATGTCCATCGCATAGCGGAAGACGCGCTTCGAATGCTTGAAGGTCTCCAGATCCTTGTACATGAACAGGTTCAGCTGCTGCTCAATATCCCGCACATCCTGGCTGAAATCGATGTCCTGCTCCAGCGGCGACTGGCTGCCATAGATATGAACGAGGTTCTTCCCTTGTTTTTTGGCATAATAGAGCGCCTGGTCGGCATGGTCCACAAGCTCTGACTTGAAATGGACATCCGGCTGGTACGCGGCGATGCCGGCAGAGAAGGCCAGACAGCCCTGAGGGAAAATTTCACTGCCTTCAAACCGGGAATGGTTGAGGGTTTTGCGCAGGGATTCCATGAAGTTTCTGGCCGCTGTGGCATCATAGCCCGGCATCAGCAGTGTGAATTCTTCCCCGCCATAGCGGGAAACCATAATGTTCGTATCCTGCGTCTCCCGCTTCAGCAGCTCTGCCAAAAAAACGATCAGCCCGTCGCCCTTGAGATGGCCGAAATGATCATTGTACTTTTTGAAATCATCGATATCGATCATCGCCAGGGAAAGTGCTGTGCCGCTAGCCTGCGAACTTCGCATTTCCTCTTCCAGCGCAAGTTCGAAATAACTGTGGTTGAACAGTCCTGTCCGGGGGTCGCGGTTGGAGCGTTCCTCAATATCACGGTACATGCTGAACAGCCGCTTGAAGGAATAGGAGATGAGAATGCTAAGACAGAGGAACAGTCCAAGTCCGACCATTTGGTTGTGATATAGCAGAATTGTCAAGACCAGGGACAGCACCAATGTACAGGAATAGGCCAGGATGGTATCCGTCAGCATCCCTTTGAGGGTGTCATACAGATTTTTGTGAAAAACAACGTAATAATAGAAGCCAATTAGCAGTGTGTTCAGGATAAAATATATGGCCATAGCACTGATATAAGCTTCCAGGCGGCTGCTGAGCAGCGGTCCGTACACGGCCCCCAGCGCAGCGAATACGTAGGAAGCGGAAGTTATCATAATGCAGTATACGGCAAAATTGTTGAGATGCTTCCACCATGCTGTGTTGCCCCATTCAAAGAACATCAGCACCAGGGAGCTCAGCAGCAGTACCATGAGTGTGAATGAGGGACCAAAGACAAAAATGCAGGCCAAATAAACGGAGGAGTCGAGAGACAGCCCGTTCCCCTGTGGAGGGAGCTGAAAGGTAAAGAGGGTTAGAATTACTGCCGCTCCCGCCATGGCGGTAACCCAGCCCCATGCGGAGGATGAGAAATGCTGCAGGGAACCTTCACTATAAATAACAAATAAGCCCAGACCGGTCAAGCATATGATAAAGGAGTACAAGTGTCCTTTGTTTAGTAAGAAGCTGCCGGTTATGCGTTTGAACAACGCTGCCCCTCCTCTGTGTTCGTGATTATGTGTGCTACGCCAGGGAATCATAGGAATTTCACCAGACGGATTCAAAGGAGTCTCTGCGTTATACATTCGCTTTCAGAGACGAAAATCCTGCTAAATCATGACAAATGTAGCGGTTGTTCGGGAAAGTGAGAAAAACAGCGGTAAGGTGTTGACATACCCGTGGGGGGTATATTATATTGTAATTGAGGAGGCTGATTCCTGTGTCTACTAATGAGAAGGAGCACGCGGAGCATTCCTGTGGAGATGATTGTCATCCTTCTGCTCCCGGTGTACGCAAAAGTCATCATTCAGCGGAATTCAAGAGCGGGCTTACCACCCGGCTCAATCGGATCGAAGGTCAGATCCGCGGCGTCAAAGGCATGATCGAGCGGGATACTTACTGCGATGATGTGCTCAACCAGCTGGCGGCGGTCCAGGCGGCACTGAACAGTGTCGGCAGGCTGTTGCTTGAAGGGCATATGAAGAGCTGCATTATTGAGCGGATCGAGGCCGGGGAACATGAGGTTATTGACGAGCTGCTGATCACGGTCAACAAGCTGATGAAATAAGGCTAACCAAACTAAGCGTATGCTTCCGAAGCCAGTTTTGTACGAAGTGAATTCAGGAAGTATAGGCTAACAAAACTAAGCGTGTGCTTTCGAAGCGAGTTTTATTGCGTAGAAAGTTCAAGTAGTAGTGCTCCATAAAACTTTTAGGAGGGTTTATAATGTCTAACGCAACATTGAATGTAGAAGGAATGTCTTGCGGTCATTGTGTCAGTGCGGTAGAGAAGGCGGTAAGCGGTGTAGGTGCCGAAGCGAAGGTGGATTTGCAGGCCAAGACGGTAGCCGTTGATTATGATGAGAATAAAGTGAGCCTTAGCGCAATAAAGGCGGCAATTGAGGATCAGGGCTACGATGTAGTCTAAGGGGAAGCTGCAGCATATAAAGGCTTGGAGCGGGGAATCCTTGAGATTTCAGAGGCGCCAATGCCTTTTCTTTTACAAAAGAATATACCCCTTAGGGGTATGGGGGTGCGAACAAATGGAGAAAACAGCTGAAGCCGCCCTGCAGCAGACCACGCTGCAGATTACGGGAATGACCTGTTCTGCTTGCGCGGCACGGATTGAGAAGGGGCTCTCCCGTATGGAGGGGGTATCCAAGGCGAATGTGAATTTGGCGCTGGAGCAGGCAACCGTGGGATTTGATCCTGCGGTTGCGGGAGTGCCGCAAATCGAGGAGAAGATCCGCTCGCTTGGCTATGATACCCGCAAGGAGTCGGCGGATTTCGATATCTCAGGCATAACCTGCGCGGCCTGTTCGGCACGGATTGAGAAAGTGCTGGGACGCATGCCGGGCATTGCGGCCGTGAACGTGAATCTGGCGCTGGAAACGGCGCATGTGGAATATGCGCCGGGGAACGTTGGCGTATCCGATATTATGGAGAAGGTAAGCAGCATTGGCTACAAGGCAACATTGAAGCAGGATCGCAAGGAACAAGCCGATCAGCGAGGACAGGAGACTGTGCGCAAGCGGAATAAGTGGATGATTTCTGCCATTCTCTCATTTCCGCTGCTATGGGCAATGGCAGGTCACTTTACCTTTACAGACTGGATCTGGACACCGGAGCTGCTGATGAATCCCTGGTTCCAGCTGGTGCTGGCTACGCCGGTTCAGTTCATCATTGGCTGGCAATTCTATATCAGTGCCTATAAGGCGCTGAAGAACGGCAGCGCCAATATGGATGTGCTGGTAGTGCTGGGCACCTCGGCAGCCTATTTCTACAGTTTGTATCTGACGATCGATTCCCTGAGTATGAACGGAATGAATCATTCCGTGGATATGTACTACGAGACCAGCGCGATTCTGATTACGCTGATTCTGGTCGGCAAATGGTTCGAAGCCCTGGCAAAAGGACGTTCCTCCGATGCGATCCGCAGCCTGATGGGCCTGCAGGCCAAGACCGCACTGGTGGTGCGTGACGGTGCAGAGCTAAGCATCCCGGTAGAGGAAGTGATTCCGGGAGACCTGGTTCTCGTGAAGCCTGGAACGAAGGTCCCTGTGGATGGAGAGGTTATTGAAGGTCTGTCCTCTGTGGATGAATCCATGCTGACTGGTGAGAGCATTCCGGTGGAGAAGAAGCCCGGAGACAATGTAATCGGAGCTACGCTCAACAAAAACGGTATGCTGCGGATCAAGGCCCGTAAGGTAGGCCGTGATACCGCGCTGGCGCAAATTATTAAAGTGGTTGAAGAGGCCCAGGGCTCCAAGGCGCCGATCCAGCGGATCGCTGATGTGATTTCCGGCATTTTTGTGCCGATTGTCGTGGCGATTGCAGCGGTGACCTTTGTGATCTGGTACGTCTGGGGCGCTCCCGGCCAGTTCGCTGAGGCGCTCGAGAAGGCTATTGCCGTGCTGGTTATTGCCTGTCCGTGTGCGCTGGGTCTGGCTACACCTACCTCGATTATGGCTGGATCAGGCCGCGCAGCTGAATTCGGCATCCTGTTCAAGGGCGGCGAGCATCTGGAAGCCGCGCAGGGGATTCAGGTTGTGGTGCTGGATAAGACAGGTACCGTTACAAGCGGCAAGCCTGTATTGACAGATATCCTTACAACGACAGGCATCGCCGCGCATGGCAGGGAAAACGCCGAGAACCGCCTGCTTGCCCTTACGGCAGCTGCGGAAAAACTCTCGGAACACCCGCTGGCGGATGCCATTGTCGCCGGTGCTGCTGCCAGAGGCCTGGGATTGCCTGAAGCCGGACAGTTCCAGGCTGTGCCGGGACGCGGAATCACCGCAGTGGTCGACGGGCAGACCGTAAGTATAGGCACCCGCAGGATGATGGAGCAAGGCGGCGCGGAGCCTGGTCCATGGGCTCCGCATATGACGAAGCTGGAGCAGGAAGGCAAGACCGCGATGCTCGTGTCCGTGGATGGCGTGATTGCCGGAGTAGTAGCGGTAGCCGATACCATCAAGGAAACCTCGCGGGCAGCGGTAGCTAAGCTGCATGAAATGGGCATTGAAGTGGTGATGATTACCGGGGACAACAAGATTACGGCCCAGGCCATCGCCGAACAGGCCGGCATCCGTACGGTGCTGGCCGAGGTGCTTCCGGAGGGCAAGGCCGCCGAGATCCGCAGACTGCAAAGCGGCGGAGTCAAGGTAGCCATGGTCGGCGACGGCATCAACGATGCTCCTGCCCTGGCGACAGCGGATACCGGAATGGCCATCGGCACCGGTACCGATGTGGCGATGGAAGCGGCAGACATCACATTGATGCGCGGTGACCTGATGAGCATACCGGATGCGGTCATGATGAGCCGCAGAACGATGCGGAATATCAAGCAGAATTTGTTCTGGGCACTTGCCTATAATACGATTGGCATCCCGGTCGCCGCTCTGGGTTTCCTGGCCCCATGGCTGGCCGGTGCGGCAATGGCATTCAGCTCGGTCTCGGTCGTCCTGAACGCACTGCGGCTGCAGCGGGTGAAGCTGTAAAGAGATATAGCCGCAAGGGGAAAGCTCCTGCGGCTGAACGTAAAAGAATCGCCTAGGCGTTAAACGCTGGCGATTCTTTTTGTTGATGTTGTTGGTGCCCGCGGGTTAGTCTGCCGTTGTAGATGCCCCGCCTCCCCGGGATGCGGCATATATTACTTGCTTGATGTACTTAGTGGCACCGGCAGAGCAGCCTTGGCGCTGGCTTTTGCCTTTTTGCGGCCCAGCCAGTTTGTACCAATGACCCCTGCGATAATCAGCAGTGACCCGATCCAGTGATACACTGTAATGTCCTCCCCGAGAAGGACTGCTCCGGCACCGATGGAGACGATGGTCGAGAGATTGGTGAACACGCTCATGAGGGAAGCTTCTATTTTGGACAAGATATAGGTTGATGTCAGGGTGGTGACGAGTGATGCGATAACGCCCAAGTACACAGCAGACAAGATAAAGGTGCCGCTCTGGAGCGGCTGAAGGAAGTCGCCGAGGGTTCCGCTGGCTACATGTCCGGTGAGCGAAGTGATCAGGAAGGCGGCGAAGCCGATCCCCATCATCAGGTAGCTGAGTTCAGCGGGGCTGAAGTGGCTGGAGAGCGAACGGGCCAGCACGCTGTACCCGGCAAAGGCCAGGCAGGTCAGGAACAGCAGCACGATCCCGGTCATGTTGGACAGATGAAGGCTGCCCCCTTTCATGATGAAGATAAACACAACGCCGAATACAGACAGGAAGATACATAGCTTTTGGAGAAGGGTTGTGGTCTCCTTCAAGAATATCGAGGCGATGATCATCGTCACGACCGGAGTAAACGAATAGAGAATCCCTCCCTCTGCAGAGGTCGCGTGCTGGAGTCCGAATACTTGAAGTGTGAAAAATCCAAGCGGGTACATGGCTGCCAGCAGCAGTGCCTTGAGAACCGGCTTGCCGCGGTAGGATATTTTGACCCAGCCGAAGGCGACCGGGATCGACATCACTACAAATGAAGCGGCGAAGCGGTAGGTTAACGTATCGAGCGGTCCGGCATGGCCGAGCGCCACTTTGGTGAAGAAGAATGAGAATCCGATGATGACTGCGTTAAGCACGGCAAAGGTATAAGCCAGCTTGAGTCCGTTTTGCTGCATGAGTGCATCTCCCTTTCGTGAACAGGACAGGATCGCCGAAACGTCTTATCTGTTACTTTAAAATTAAAGGGAAATCCGCAGGTCAACAATACCCGTTTTTCGGTACTGTACCGGTACAGTTAACTGATTCCTGTATAATAAAAGAAAAAGAGAAGGGAGGCGTGCTATGAAAAAGTTTCATGCAGTCTTATCCCAAATGGAGAAGGGGATCAAGGGAGGACAGTTCAGCCCCGGGCAAAAGCTGCCTTCTGTTCGTAATGCCGCAGAGTTCTATGGGTGCAGTGTCAGCACGATTCTTCGGGCCTATGGGGAGCTGGAGAGATCACACGTGATTTATTCCATTCCGCAGAGCGGATATTACATGGTGGACAGGACGGAGGAACCGGCCGCTTCCGGCAGCAGTGGGGAGATCGATTATGCCTCGGCCTCGCCCGATCTGAACGTATTTCCGTATTTGGATTTCCAGCACTGCCTCAACAAGGCGATTGACCGGTACAAGTATCATCTGTTCACCTATGGAGATTCGCTGGGGCTGGAGACGCTGCGCCATACGCTGGTGTCTCATCTGGCAGAGTATCAGGTTTTTGCCAAAATGGAACGCATCCTGATCACTTCGGGTATCCAGCAGGCGCTGGAGATTCTGGCCAGGATGCCGTTCCCGAACGGCAGGACGGAAATATTGGTTGAACAGCCGAGCTATGATATTTACCTGCGGTATTTGGAGGCGGAAGGGGTGACGGTGAGCGGAATCGCCCGTTCAGCGGCAGGGATGGATCTGCAGGAGCTGGAGGAGAGGTTCAGAGGCGGGCGAATCAAATTCTTTTATACCATGCCCAGATATCATAATCCGCTTGGAACCTCGTACAGCGCAGAGGAACGGAGAGCCATCGCCGGGTTAGCGGGCAAATACGATGTATACATCATTGAGGATGATTACATGGCAGACCTCGGAACGGAGCGGCGTTTTGATCCAATCTATGCGTATGACCAGACGGCTCATGTGGTTTATTTGAAAAGCTTCTCCAAAATCATTTTTCCGGGTCTCCGGCTGGGTGCGGCTGTGGTGCCTGAACCGCTGCTGGAAACCTTCCGCGCCTATAAAGGCTATACGGACACTTCGTTGTTGTCCCAGGCGGCGCTTGAGGTATACATCAAGAATGGCATGTACGAGCATCACAGACACAAAATAAAAGCCCTGTATGCCGAAAGGATTCATGCTATGTATGAGGCCCTCCGGCAGCACAATACGGAAGATTTGATTGAGGTGTCTGCTGAAAGCTCCGGCATGTATATGCAATTCAAGGTGCCGGGAACAGTGAATCTGGAGCGTCTGGTCAAGCGGCTGGGGGAGCGGAAGATCCGGGTCGTATCCGGCAATGGATTCTATCTGTCCGGGTACCGGAACCGGGAAAAGTTCCTGCGCATCAGCATTTCACGCGCCCGGCTGGATCAGATTGATGAGGGGGTCAAGGCCATTGTCCAGGAGGTGAAGCGGGGGAGCGGGTGGTAGAGCGCAGCTGTGCCTGTTGTTTGTGGCTTTATTTGTGTTCATAATGCCTATATAACTAGAAAAAAAGTGAGGTTAAGATTATGAAACCCAATAACGAAACGCTGGAGCTATTGAACCGGCATACCTCTGTCCGCCAGTTTCTAGACAAGCCGGTCAGTGACGGGCAGCTGGCGGCTATCATCGGAGCGGGCCAGATGGCTTCAACCTCCAGCAGTGTCCAGGCTTACACAGTCATTGCAGTGACCGAGCCAGCCCTCCAAGCCCAGCTGTCCAAGCTGTCCGGCGGCCAGGCTTACATTGAGCAGTGCCCGGTCTTCCTGGTGTGGTGCGCCGATCTGTACCGTCTGCGGGAGATCAGCGGACCTTATCTGCAGGGGGCCGAATCTTACGAGGATTCCACCGAGAATCTGATCGTAGCCACCGTCGACGTGGCGCTGGCCGCCCAGAATGCGGCGGTTGCCGCCGAGTCGCTTGGTCTTGGCATTGTCTATATCGGTGGAATCCGCAATCATATTGCAGAAGTGTCTGAACTGCTGGGGCTGCCCGAGCTGGTCTATCCGGTCTTCGGCATGTGCCTGGGGTATCCCGCCGGAGTGAACGGTATCCGTCCGCGTCTTCCGCTCCAGGCGGTGCTGCATCATAACGGCTATCAGGCTGAAGCATCGGTAGGACAGGTTAAGGTGTATGATGAAATAACGCGGGATTACATGCGTGAACGGACCGGAGGGCAAAAGGATACGCCTTGGTCCGAGATGATGGCAGGGCGTCTCGCCCAGCCCTCCCGGCTGCAGATGAAGGAGTTTTTGCTGCAAAAAGGGTTCATGCAGAAATAGGCCGGGATGGCCTGACGCCTGCCAATTCCATAGGGTTAAAGTCGTTAAGAGCCTCCTGTCAACGCTTCACGTTGGCGGGGGCTCTTTGGCTTGCCAGACGAAGCAGGCAGATTGTGCTGTGCTTGCTCTAAGCCGGATGACAATTGTCACCCGGAAAAAATGACAGTCCATACTGATGTCCCCTTCTGTTATTGATTACTATGGAAGTACGGCAAAGACATTAGGTGATGGAGGAATCAGACATGAATCACGTGATTGAAATGAACGGCGTCAGTAAAGCCTTCAATGATAAAAAAGCGGTCGACGGTATTAGCTTTACCATCGGCAAGGGGTCCATTACAGCGGTCCTTGGACCAAACGGAGCGGGGAAAACAACGATGATATCGATGCTGCTGGGGCTGCTGGAACCCACAGAAGGAACGATTAAGGTATTTGGAAGCTCTCCCCGGGATGTGAGGGTGCGGGAGCGCAGCGGGGCTATGCTGCAGGAGGTGAGCGTAATGGACCGGCTTAAAGTCCGTGAGATTATCGCCCTGATCCGAAGCTATTATCCGCAGCCGATGGATATGGACTTTCTGCTGGGGGCGACAGGGCTGGCTCCTGCGGATCTGAACCGCTATGCAGAGAAGCTCTCCGGCGGCCAAAAGCGCAGTCTCTCCTTTGCGCTGGCGCTGGCGGGAAACCCGCAGCTGCTGTTCCTGGACGAACCGACGGTTGGACTGGATACCACGGCCCGGCGCCACTTCTGGGACACCGTGAGGGAGCTGGCCGCCCGGGGCACAACGATATTGTTCACGACCCATTATCTGCAGGAAGCTGAGGATATTGCCGACCGGATTCTGTTGTTCAGTCAAGGGACTATCGTAGCGGACGGCAGTCCGGAAGAGATCAAGGCAAGAATGGTTAAGCAGTCGCTATCCTTCCTTCCAGCCGGGAATGCCGCACATCTGCGCGGGCAACTGCTGGAACTGCCTTCTGTTGAAGATTGCTACGACAAAGACGGCCGGATCCATGTGACCACAGAGAACACGGACGAGGCACTCCGGGGGATTTTTACCGGCGGACTTGCCGTGAGGGATGTGCGTATTCACCAGGGGAGCCTGGATGAAGCATTCGAGCAGTTAACCATGAACAGAGAGGAAGATACGAAATGATGAGACTTGTTGCCGTGCAGTGCAAAGCGGAGATGCTGCGGATTTTCCGCAATCCCTATTATGTATTTTGGTCCTTGCTGATGCCGATCATGTTTTACTTTATCTTTACAAGAGTAGTGAACACGGGGTCGGACGATGCATCGGAGTGGCAGGCGCACTACCTGATGTCTATGGCCGCTTTCAGTGTAATGGGTTCCGCCATTATGACCATGGGTATCCGGTTGGTCCAGGAGCGGACCCAGGGATGGAGCACATTCATCCGTATCACCCCGCTGCCGTCTTCGGTATATTTTACAGGTAAAATGTTCGGTCAGACCCTCATGCATCTGTTCTCGGTACTCTGCATTTTTCTCGCTGGGTATTTGATGAACGGCGTATCACTGACGGCTGAACAATGGCTGCTGAGTGGACTGTGGATTCTGGCGGGCTCCATGCCTTTTCTGGCCCTCGGTACGCTGATAGGTTTCATGAAGCGTGTCGATACAGCAAGCGGTGTCAGCAATGTGCTCTATATGGGGCTGGCGGTTGCCGGAGGCATGTGGATGCCGCTTGATATTATGCCGAAGCTGATGCAGCGGATTGGTCACTGGTTGCCTTCCTATCATTTTGGGGATGGGGCCTGGAGGATCGTAGCAGGGAATCCTCCGCAGTGGGGAAGCATTCTGATTTTGCTCGGATATCTGGCGGTCTTTATGATACTATCGGTCTATATCCGAAAAAAACAGGAAGCGGTGTAATCCATAATGACGCGCAGGCAGTTCCGGTTGTTTCCGCAAAGATTCGGCTTTTTCCCTTATATGTGGCTCCTGTACTTATTGTTTCCGGTTATCAATCTGCAGGAGGAGCATGGAATTAAGCTGGTGCTGGGTGCAGTAATGCTGGCCTTGTTCGTCGTGACCTACCGTCAGCTCTATTGGGTCACGGGCAGAAACTTTACCTTGTGGCTGGCTCTGCAGGTGCTGATTATTGTGATTTTGAGTGTAGCTTATACGCCTTATGATCTGTTTATGGGCTTCTTTACGTCAAATTTTATCGGCTGGTACACGAAGGATAAACACTTCAAAATGGCTTATTCTGCTTTTGCAGCTATGGTGCTTGTTCCGTTAATTATGGCTACCTGGGGGATGGCTATAGGGGATCTGGTGTTCCTGTACCCTTTCATGATTATTATGCTGGTCTCCCCGTTCGGTATCCGCTCGCTGTACCGCAAGAGAATGCTCGAAAGGGAGCTGGATCAGGCGAATGAGGTCATCAAGGAGCTGGTCAAACGGGAGGAACGGATGCGGATCGCCCGGGATCTGCATGATACGCTGGGGCATACGCTGTCGCTGATTACCCTCAAGAGCCAACTGGTGGAAAAGCTTGCGGCCAAGGATACCGTTCGTACACAGGCCGAAGCGAGAGAGATCCAGCGGATTTCACGCGCTGCGCTGCGCCAGGTTCGTGAGCTGGTATCGGAGATGCGTGCTATATCCGTGGCTGAAGAGCTGGCTGAAGTAGGGGAGATGCTGCGCACTGCGGAGATTGTCCTGGAGATCGAGGGGGATACGGTACTGGAGGGTGTATCCGACCTGACGCAGAATATTCTGAGTCTCTGCATCAAGGAAGCGGTGACCAATATTGTGAAGCACAGTGAAGCAGACTGGTGCCGGATTGCCATTACCATGGCAGAGGGGGACGTCCAGATTACCATTGAAGATAACGGGGTTGGTCTGCATAGCCGGGACCCGGAAGGCCGGGGGCGGAGCGAAGGCAACGGGATCAAAGGGATGGCCGAACGGCTGTCGCTGATTGATGGATCGATTACGCTGCGTTCGGGAGCAGAGCGGGGGGCTGTCTTGACGGCAGTTGTCCCGAGAGTAGTCAAGGAAAGAAAGGATGGAGTGACCGCATGATACGCATCGTGATTGCCGAAGATCAGCGCCTGCTGCGCGGGGCCATGGCTTCGCTGCTGGATCTGGAGGACGATATTGAAGTGGCGGGGGAAGCCGGAGACGGAGCAGAGGCGCTTGCAGTGATTGAACGACTTCAGCCGGATGTATGCCTGATGGACATAGAGATGCCTTATAAAAGCGGGCTGGAGGTCGCAGAAACGCTGAAAGCTAAGGGCTGCGCCACCAAAATCATTATCCTGACTACCTTTGCCCGTCCGGGCTATTTTGAACGGGGCGTGAAGGCTGGCATTCAAGGTTATCTGCTGAAGGACGAGCCGGTGGATAAGCTGGCGGATGCGATCCGCCGGGTGATGGCCGGCCACCGGGAAGTGTCTCCCGAGCTGGTCTTCGGCAGCCTGCGGGAAGAGAATCCGCTGTCTTCCCGGGAACAGGAGATCCTGAAGCTGGCGGGTGCCGGCCAGAGTGCGGGGGAAATTGCCGCTACGCTGCACCTTTCCTACGGCACCGTCCGCAATTACATATCGGAAATTCTGAACAAGCTGGAAGTGAAGAGCCGGATCGAAGCCGTGCGGCTGGCAGAGGAGAAGGGCTGGATGTAGAAGGAAGGCGTGCTTCAATTGTAGTCCAGATATGCTGCGAATGAAGTGGAAGCTCAGATGTGCTGCAGTAGAATGAAGTGGAAGTTCAGCTGTGATTGTTAGGCATACTTTCTTAAAAGTGGATGAGTGGATGAGTGGATGAGTGGATGAGTGGATCAGTGGCTGGGTGGCTAAGTGGCTGAGTGGCCAAAGGAACAACGGGGAGCAGGCAGTAGGCGAATCTAAAGGGTTAGTGGAATTTTGCAAGTAGAATAAAAAGTGGACACCCGTTAAGAGAGCATGAATAATGAACTTAACGAGGAGGTGTTCACATGGGTGAACAACGGCAACGGTACAATGAAAAGTTTAAAAGAGAAGCCGTCAAGTATATTCAGGAACAGACGAAGACGGTGGTGGAGATTGGGGAGGAGCTGGGCATCTCCCCTGGTGTGCTGCATAACTGGCTGGCGAAGTATCGGGAGTTCGGCAATGAACCTGTAAACAGTGCGGAAAAGGTTCGCGAACTGGAGCAGCGGCTGGCGGAACAAGAAAAAGAATTAC